>DDYL01000139.1:0-16792 GCA_002347925.1 Chloroflexi bacterium UBA2235
TGCAGTATCGGTCACTCGATTGTGGGTTCACAATGCCCTGAGCGTCTCGATTACGGAGAACACGGGTTCGCGGGCCGAGCTTTGACCCGCAAGAGCGAAAGCCCCATCCAGTCTTGACTGAGGCGCTGGATGGACCAATTCGCGCGTGGCACATGGAATGTGCCAGTGAGGTAGTGGGGACAGCGCGTTGCCCTCGTGGGTGATGCCCACACCGGAAAACCGGTGACCAAGTTCCGCCATCAAGTCGGCCATCAGCGTGGGATTGAAGACATCATTGACAGCCATCACGGTGTGATTGTCAACCTAGCCGACGACTGTGTGGTCGACATGCACGGGCTTCGACCCCGTCTCGATGTCGCCGGCGGTGGACGCACGCCAACTGTCTGGCGGAGGGGGAGGGATTCGAACCCTCGATACCCTTGCGGGTATAGCGGTTTAGCAAACCGCCGCACTAGGCCGACTATGCGACCCCTCCGTGACGCGTGCGCGGGGAAAGTTGCGCACCCGAAGTATACCCAAGGGGTCTGCCGGGTACTGTGGCGCCTGCTACCTGACCGGTTTGAGTTTCCGCAGCACGAGTGGCCACGTCAGGTGCCAGAACGCATCGTTCGCATACGGGTTGAGGATGCTTGGCCACCCAACCCAGTAGACCTGGCTCATCACGTTGTGGTGGAAACTCTGCACCAGGGGGATATTCGGCAGGTCCCGCAACCAGACATCCATCGCCTTCGGGAAGAGATCGAGCATCCTTCGGTCCGCGACCGGCACCTGTTCCATCTCATTCACGATGCCGTCGAATTCCTTGTCGGTCCATCGGGAGTACGAACCGCCCGCACCGCCGGCCGAGGCGCCCTCGACAATCGCATTGCGGCTATGGAAGAGGGTGAGGGTGAAGTGCGGGTCGACGATGCTGCCACCGTGACCGTAGATCCATGCCGTCGCCCGGCCCGAACGGATGCGGTCCAGCCAATCCGGTGGTTGGTCGTACGTGGCGTCGAAGCCTTCCCGGCGTAGGAGTTCGGCGAGCACCGGTCCCATGTCGGCCCACTGCGGGTGCCCGAGGATCGGGATGCGGACCCGCGCGCCATCCCGTGCCCAATATCCCTCAGGATCGCGTCGGAACCCGCGTTGTTCAAGACGCTTGGTGGTCTCCTTGGGGGCATAGCGGTTCGAGGGGAACTCCCATAGGCGGTACTTGACCGCCTCAAGATAGGGTTCGAGGGCACGGAAGTTCGGGTAGGGAAGCGGGGTGGCCTCGCCGAACCCTTCCTGCCCGATATCCACAAGACGACGGCGGTCGATGGCGAAAGAGATTGCCCACCGGATAGCCGGATCATCGAATGGGGCGACGCGCGTGTCGAACCAGAGTGACAACGGCCACCAGTCGATATTCCCGTAGGGTGCGCGCCCGAATGAGTACGTCATCAGGGCCATGCGTTCGGAAAGCGCCGTGCCTGCCTTCGGCTTGCCAGCCGGCGAGTAGGCGCCGTCGAGGGTTCCTCCCGTGCGCGCACCGTCAACGCCTTCGCCCACAAGCGCACGCGCCGTGCTGTGCAGGACCGTCCACGAGTGGTCGAACTCGCCGCGGGTCATGCCCATGGCAAGGCGGTTTTCGTCCCCGTAGGGCACCATCACGATCCGTTCCGGCCCCGGCATCGTGGTGAATTCCGTGCGCGCCCCCCAGTAGTCGTCACGGCGGTCGAGAAACTTCCACGTGTCGGTCCACCGGCTGATTCGGTAAGGACCGGTTCCGAACGGCCAACCGGCATCGGGGTCGTGGAAATCGAACTCGATCAGGGACTTCCCCCGGAAGACGTGTTCCGGAAGGATCTTCAATCCAGTGTCGAACTTGAAGGTCAGGAAATCGAAGACAAATCGAGGGCTTGGCGCCTTGAACCGGATCACGACGTGCTGGTCGCCGTCCGTGAAGGCGTCCTTGACTTGGGCGCGGACGTCGGCAGCAAACGGGATCGAGGTGGGTGCATCGGCGAGGGCGAGGATCGTGAAGGCCACGTCACGCGGAGAGAACGGCTTGCCATCGGCCCAAACCGCGTCCTTGCGGATCCTCACGCGGACTTCATCCGAAGCCCCGTTGTAGACGAAGTCATGGGCAAGCCACGGGATCAGTCCGACCCCGAACGCCGAGAAGTAGAAGAGTGGCTCCCACATGGCGGCGTGCCCGGTCTGGTGACTGGCGCTGTAGTGGTACGGGTTTCCGATCCCGGTATCGGTGAACCGCGCCGGCATGCTCCCGTTCATGAGATGAAGGGTGCGGTGGCGCGGAACATCCGCCAGGGCGTTGCGGTACACCGGCGATCCTGATGGGGTCTCACCGCACGCGGCAAGGAACCCCGCAGTCGCGGTTGCCATGGCCGCGCGCCGGGGCACGACGAGGCCCGTGGGAAGCGTTGCCGCTTGGCCTTGAACCGGTCTGACCGAGGCGCTGACCATCGGCTCCAACGTGGTTTGTGGGATGGCAATCTGCCTTGATCCCACCGTGCCGGTCGGGTGGGCCACATTGTCACGTCGCGTTGCCATCAGTTGCTTCCGGCCGGTCACTTGGACAGGGGTGGCGGGTGTGTCCGGGCGGATTCGCGACGAGCCACCCTTTTGGGAATGATCGCACGGGGAACCATGGCGATGCCGATGTCAGACGTGATCTGACACCTCATCGCGACCGATTGGTGCCCGGCGGCCCCTGGAATTCGGAGCGCCGGGCCCCGTCTGTCAGTGAATGGCTGGCATCGGCACTCCATGTGCCTGCGCGAGTGCGTCGATGGCGTCCCAGGTGTCATCGGGGATCGAGATGCCCGAAGCCTTGCGTGATGCAGTCGTGCGGGATTCAGGTTCGCCGGGAAGCATGACGGTGTTCGATCCGGCACCGGGGACCTTCTTCAGGGCATCGGTAACCCTCTCGACGTGGTCCCGGTAGTGGGTGGCGTCGCCGAAGGCTGACGGGTCGATGACGACCAGGAATGCCCCCGCCCCCCGTGCGGCCAGGTCCGCTCCGGTGCGCGTGTCGCCAAGGTTGCCGGCAAGTGTTGGGGTCGCATCGTCGATCACCGCAAGTGTTCCCATCAGGGCGGAGGCAAGTGCGAGGCCGTAGCCCTTGTGGCCACCGAACGGAAGCAACATGCCACCCCCGTAGAACTCCTCGGGATCGGTACTCGGGTTTCCGTCCTTGTCCACGATGCAGCCGGCTGGAAGCGCCTCGTGCTTGGCCCGGGCCACCTTGACCTTGCCTTCGGCGACCACCGTCGTCGCGAAGTCGATCAGGACCGGTGGGTGGTCCTCATTTCCCACTGGGATGCCCATGGACCAGGGATTCGTGCCGAGGAACCTGGCGGCCCCGCCGAACGGCGTCGCCGCGCCGACCCCGGGTCCGGCACCACCAACAGTGAGGATGGTCACCAGGCCGTCAGCAGCTGCGGTTTCGGCGTAGTCGCCGACGCGTCCAAGGTGGTTTGCGTGTCGGATTGCGGCCCCCGCGATGCCGTGGATGTGCGCCCGGGACATTGCCTCACGCAATGCAAAGACCGCGGCCACTTGCCCGAAGCCTCGCGCACCGTCGACAAGGACCGCCGCACCACGTCCGCCGATGATCGATGGCCGTGCCGCCGGGTGGATCACGCCCGCTGCGATCTGTTGTGCGTACTGCGGGATGCGGATGGCACCGTGGCTGTCGTGCCCGGCGAGATTGGCCCTCACCAAATGACCGGCGACTTCGGCCGCGATGTCCTCAGGTGCGCCAAGGTGGATGAAAATGCCGGTTGCGGTCGCTTGGAGCGATGCGGGGTCCACGGTGCGGTAGTCGGCCACGGTTACGTCCTTCTTGTGTGCATGGGTTGTGCCCCGTCGCCACCATGGCTCGCGCCACTCGCCTCCGGGCCCGGTCGGGTAGCGTAGCACGGAGGCACCTGCCATCACGCAGGCACCTTTCCAGTCAGGCAGTCACACGAGATTGTTGGGGCGATTGCGTGTGCCTACGAGGTCGTGCACGGCACGCATTACCGCGTCGGCGAGTTCGTCCGGGTCGGTTCCAGTCCGTTCGGCATCTAACTGGATCCGCATCGCCATCAGGGAAGCCAGCGAATCGCTCTCTGAGGCTTCCAGACCACCGATGCGGACGAGGTCCTCAACGAGCTTCCAGGCAAGGGCGTCCGTGGCTGACACCGTCGCCGGATCGTGGCGAGGCACGGGCACCCGGTCAGCCACCGGCGAGTTTCACCCTGAACCCAAGGGCTTCCAAGCGCGGCTGAAGCCGTTCCCGGCAGTCGCCCTGGATCTCCACGACATCATCGCGGACCGCACCGCCCGCGCCGGCGATCCGGCGGAGTTCGCGCCCGACATCCTCGAGCTGGTCGGCGGGCAGGCCAGTGACCACAGTCACCGTCTTGCCTCCCCGTCCTCCCTTGACGCGCCAGAGGCGGATCCAACCGTCGGCGGGTGCCTGGGGAACTGGTGGTCCCGACGACGCGGGTCGGCGCTTGATGGTCTCCTTGGGCGCGACCCGGCCGCCGTCAGATGAGTAGACGAGGCGCGAATTTGACATCCCTGCGAGTGTATCCGGCTCCCGGAAATGAAGGAACCCCGGACCCGATGAATGCACCGGATCCGGGGTTGTGGCTCTTCTCCACCCTATCGGCGCGGAGGGGGAATGTCGTGCAGGGTCTGCCTACATCTCTGGCAGGTCGAGGATCCGCTGGAGTTCATCGTTCCAGGACTTCAGTCCGTCCTCGAACCCGACCTGACCCACGTACCACGGGTTGCCCTTCTCACCGAAGACCGGATCAAGTTCAAGACCGCGGAGGTTTGCCGGGATGATGTGGACCATCGCCGTCTCGAAGTTCTCGAGGTACAGCTGGAAGTTCGGGTCCTTGAAGTAGTCGTCCTTCATGATGTCGGGACGCACGTTCGCCTGGTTGCCACTCATCGTGTTGAAGGTGAGGGCACCCTCCTTGCTGACAATGTGCTTGAGGAACTCCCACGTCTGGTCGGTCGCCTTGGACGCAGCGTTCAGGTTCCAGGTGCCACCGCGCAGCTCGGATGGGCGCTTGCCGTCCTTTCGCTTCGGGAACAGGATCGATTTGAACTTCAGGGAACCGTCCTTGTTCAGCTTGTTGATGTTGAACACACCCAGCGACCCCTGATGCGTGATGCCAATCTGGCCATTGACGAACATCTGGTCCGCCGAGATGTCCTTTGGCATGTTGCCCGCGTGTGCGACGACCTTCTCCTTGTTGGCCAGGTCGTACATCCACCGCATCCCTTCCTTGGCGCCAGCTTCGGTCAGGATGGCCTTCTTGCCGTCCTCACTGAACTTGTCGCTGTTGAAGGCGCGGGTGAGCGCAGTTGTGCCAGTGGAACTTGGGAGGGTCGTCCAGAGGCCGAAGCCCTGGGACTTCTCCATGTACTTGCCGACCTTCACGGCAATCTCGTAGAGCTTTGCCATCGTCCAGTCGGGCGACTTCGGGTCTGGCATTGTGGCGCCGGCGGCCTCGAGGATCTGGGTGTTGTAGAGGAACCCGTCCTGCCCGGTCCATCCCCAGCTTGGAAGGCCCCACGTCTTCCCCTGCCACTTCTGGTAGTCGATGAACGGCTTGTAGAACTGGCCGAGGTCGTACTTGTCGCGCGCGATCAGTTCGTCAACAGGGGCAATCACCTTGCGCTTGGCGGCCTGATACATCTGCCAGTGCGAAGGATCCCACGCGTGCAGGTCGCCCAAGGTACCGGCCTGGGCGGCGGCGAGCATCTTGGGGTAGGCCGACTGCTGGTTGCCATTGTCCAAGGCAATCGGGCGGTACTCCACCTTGATGTTCGGGTTCTTCTCGGTGAAGGTCTTGATCATCAGTTCCGGCCACTTGCCGTCACCGCCCCGGAAGGTCTCCCAGGAGATCGACGCCGCCGGAAGTGTCTTCGCGCCACCTGACTGGGCGGCTGCTGTCGGCGCAACCGTCGGTGCGGCTGCCGCCGGGGCCGCGGTCGGCGCGGCTGCTGCCGGGGCCTTGGTCGGTTCGGCCTTCGGTGCCGGTGCTGCTGGTGCAGCTTCGCCACCACACGCAACTGCCACCAATCCGGCGATCGCGCCGGACATGCCGGTCAGGATCGCCCGGCGGCTTCGGAATCTCTCGCTCAAGCTCATGCTCTCCCCCAATGAAACCCACGGTGACGGCCCCCGGCATAACCGGTCACGCGCCGTCTGCGACCGTCCTGATACCAATCCATCATGGCGTCGTTGCGATACGGTTGCAACGGGTATCGGGCCAAGGATAGTGACGCCAGACGGATTACGCAAATACCCTCATCTAATCATCGTGCGGCCGTGCAATGGCTGTGCGTCCTGATCTTAGGAAGCGCGCCATGCTGACCACCCGATGGTGGCCCATCCGATGATGAAGGCCACACCTCCAAGGGGGGTGATCGCGCCGAAGAGGCGGATGCCGGTGAGCGCCATGAGATAGAGGCTCCCGGAAAACAGGACCACCCCGGCGAGGAATGCCCATCCGGCCATCATGGCCGGTGACTGGGGCCATTGCCCGGCTGCGATCGCCACCACGAACATGCCGAAGGCGTGATACATCTGGTACCGGGCGCCGGTCTCCCAGATGACCAGCAGGTCAGGCGCGACCCATCCGGACAGGCCGTGGGCGCCGAATGCGCCGAGGGCGACACCGACCATCGCACAGACCGCGCCTGCGAATACCCACTCTCTCGCGATCATCATGACGGTACTCCGTTGGGTGGGTGGGTGCGGCGCCGTGCCACGCCTCCATCATGTCTACCATGAAGCGGGTACCATGCCGTCCGGACACCGGTCATCCACGCGCAGACCGCGCTTGAGATCGGATCGGTCCGGCACGGGGAGAACCTTCCCGGCAGGGACTGGCTTCCAGGAGATTGAGGAGAGCAATGGACGGATCGAAGCTGCGCGCGAAAATCCAGTCGGGGGAACGCATCTACGGCACAATGACCTCGCTGGTCCGGAACCCCCGGTGGGCCTCGGTCTTTGGCCGGCTCGCCTTCGACTACGTGATCGTTGATACCGAACATGCCCCAACCGGTCGGAGTGAAGCCGCCGACCTGGCGTTTGCCCTGCACGCTGCCGGGGTCTGCCCGATCCTGCGTGTCAAGGATTCGGAGCCTCACGCGACGGTCATGGCCCTGGACGCCGGTTTCCATGGCGTGCTGGTTCCCTACTGTGAGACGCCCGAGGAAGTACGCGCCGCGGTCTGGGCCGCGCGCAGCCGTCCCCTGAAGGGGATCCTGCATGACCGCGCCCGCGACCATGGCGAGTACCCCTCCGACGCGACCAAGGAATACCTTGACGGTCGCGCCAAGGACGTGATCGTCATGATCGGCATCGAGAGTGTCCCGGCCATGGAGAACCTCGAGAAGATCCTCGACCAAGGCGGGATCGACGTGATCTTCATTGGTCCCAATGACCTCTCGGTCTCGCTTGGCATTCCGGATGACTACGCGCATCCCAAGTTCATCGAGGCGACCAAGTACATCATCGACACCGCCCAGAAGCGTGGCATCCCGGCTGGGGGCCACTTCCAGACCGAGGCCCTCATCCAGGAATGGATTGGCCACGGGTCACGCTTTGTGCTCTTCAGTGGGGATACCCGCGCGGTGACCGAATACTTCCGCGCCAGCCTCGGCAAGTTCCGGTCCACGACCGTGAAAGAGGCGAAGTACGGCGAAATCTAGTCCCATCGCACGGTCTTTTGGCACGTGTGTGAACCTCCACCCTCATTCCGATCGTGGGGCGGGGTGGAGGCCGGGCAAAAGTTCCCGACAGTCGGCAATCGGGTTGCGACCCGGGACCGATTGGTCTTGGACGCCCGCTTTGTCCGGAATCCTGCCGGGCGTCGGTAGCCAATCAATCATTTCAATGACCTATGTCGGTCACATCGATGGCGAAAGGGACACGGTCTCATGGCGAAGTTTCGGTGGGGAATCCTGAGTACAGCGGCGATCGCCAAGCGTGCATTCGTGCCGGGCGTACGCAACGGGACCGAAGGGATCATTGCAGCGGTTGGCAGCAGGTCATTGGCGACGGCGCAGGCGTTTGCTGCCGACCTCGACATCCCGGTGGCGCACGCTTCATATGAGGCACTCCTCGCCGACCCCCAAATCGATGGGGTCTACATCGGATTGCCGAACTCGATGCACCTCGAGTGGACCATCAAGGCTGCCGAGGCAGGCAAGCACGTCCTGTGCGAGAAGCCCCTTGCGCGCACGGTTGCCGATGCCCGGAAGATGGTTGACGCCTGTGCCGAGGCCGGTGTCGTCCTGATGGAAGCCTTCATGTACCGNNTACGTCCGGGCGTCATTCAACTACACGATGGGCGGTCCCCGGTTGGAGAACCGCGACCACCGCATCCGGCCGGACATGGAGGGTGGCGGATTGATGGACGTGGGATGCTACGCCGTCAATGCGGCCCGCTTCATCTACGGCGCCGAACCGGTCGAAGTGACGGCCATGCAGCGCGTGTCGGATGCGTTCGAGGTCGACATGTCTTTTGCGGGGGTGCTTCGGTTCCCGGGCGGTCGTCTGGCAGTCATCGACGGCGGCTTTGAGTCAACCGGCGCGCAGTTCTACGAAGTTGCCGGGACCACCGGGTCCGTCCGGGTGGAGAAGGCCTACCTCCCTGGCCCCGGCGCGGCGACAATCCGGGTCTCGCGGGGCAGTGTGGACGAGTATCACCAGAGTGCCGCCTTCGATCAATATGCGGGCGAGGCTGACCACTTCGTGCACGCCGTCCGCGCGGGTCACCTGGACCTCCCGGCCGAGAACGGACTTGCCCAGACCGCCGTGATCGAGGCCCTGTACGAAAGTGCCTCCACGGGCCGCGCCGTAGCGGTGGCGAAGGTCTGAGGGGTTCCACGTAGCCACCAGTCACGATGCGCTTGCCCCCATGCTGGACACCTGATGATGTTCCGGTGCCCGGCATGCGGGCTACTTTCCGACGCCTCACGTCGGTAACGGACAGGGCGACAGGGCCGGAGTTGGTGGTCCGCCATGGTCCTCCACTTCCCTCACAAGCGCTCCGCAGGTTCCCCTTTGCACCTGATCTTCATAGGATGGATTTTTTCAAACGCTGTGGAGGTCATAGACCCTGATTGTCTGGGGGAGCAACCGCCAAGTTTGGTGATATGTCGACCGTGTCGGTGCCGTAGGGTTGCACGCTCTTCACAAGGGCGGCGATGTAGCGATCAGTGACGGACTGTCGCTCGACAAATACGCGGTGAAGGATTGCACCCGCCACCGTGAACTGCGCGAGGGGGAGTTCCGGGTCGACACCTGCTTCGCCTGGTTCCCCGCCCATCAGCTCCGTCCACGCGTTCCTCGTTGCCGCTTCAAGCTCCAGATCGTCTGGGAGTGCCAAGAGCAGTCGAACCACCGCACGTCCAACCGGAGACTCGATGAACCTGGCAAGGGCACGGGCCAATTCCTCCAGACGGCCACCGTGGGCACTTAGGGCATCTCCCGGTGAGACTGGGATGGCAGTGGCTATGGCATCTGCCACGAGTGCCGACTTGGTCGGCCATCGGCGATAGAGACTCGCCCGATGGATGCCGGCGGTCACCGCGACGTCGGCAAGCGAGAAGTTGGCGTAGCCCCGCTCCGCAAGCATCGCCAGAGCGGCTTGGCGGGCCGCGTTCGCAAATGCATCGCGACGCCGGCGCAGTTTGGGCACTCCTGTCGCATCGACCCCTGCCATCTGCAACACGATAGCGAATCGCCGCGAAAGGATCTGAGCATTGGCTATAATGCGACATGATGTCGCTTTATAGGAGATCCTGATGCCAGTTCGGGTTGCGCTTGTCGGGATAGGGAGCCGCGGGGACGTCCAGCCGTACATCGCGCTGGGGCAACGCTTCGTGGACGAAGGTCACCCCACGACCCTTGTCACCACCCAGGAGTTTGCACCGCTCGCGCGAAGTCACGGCATCGAAGTCGAGGAAGTTCCGGTCTCGGTCCAAGCGTTCATCTCGAACCCGACGACTTCCCGTGCGATCGAGGGAGGAGGCCTGATCCGGTCGTTCCTCAAGTTCCGCGAGATTTCCGCGTCCGCCAGGCAGGCAACGGGTGAAGCAGTTTCTCGGGTGACCGCCAAGGCAGATGTGCTGGTCGTAGGTTTCGGCGCGGTCGCCCTTGCGCACGCAGTCAAGTCAGTGACTGGAATACCCGTCGTCCGCGCGTATAACGTACCGATCACATCGACAAGTGCATTCCCCGGCGTGCTGTTCCCACGGCTGTCGATGCGACCCCGGTCTCTGACGCACCGGATTGGCCACTGGCTCACAAACCAGGCGGTTTGGATGCTTGCGGGTTCAGGTGGCGGCAGCGCGCGCAAGCGTCTTTCCCCGTTTGCGCCACCACTGTTATCCGCAGCGGAAGACGACCCTATCGCCTACGGGATCAGTCGGCACGTGCTGCCACGCCCAACCGACTGGCCATCCAATGCCACGATTGACGGCTTCTGGTTTGCGCGCGAACCCGAGACCTGGACTCCGCCTGCAGACCTGGAAGCCTTCATCGCCGCCGGGAATGAACCGGTCTACGTTGGCTTCGGCAGCATGGCATCGGAGTCGTCTCAGGCGCTGACGAGGCACGTTGTCGAGGCGACCCAGGCCGCCGGGGTCCGGGTCGTCTTGCACCAAGGATGGGCCGGACTAGGCAATGGTGTCCTTCCCGCTCACGTACACCTCGTGGGGTCGGTGCCCCACTCTTGGCTCTTCCCGAGGATGGCGGCCATTGTCCACCATGGGGGCGCAGGTACGACGGCTTCGGCATTTCGGGCCGGTCGGCCGCAGGTCGTGGTTCCTTTCCACGGGGACCAACCATTCTGGGGATTGGTTGCGAATCAGACCGGCGTGGCTCCCAGGCCTCTCCCTCGAAGGTCCGTCACCACGATGTCGCTCGCTCAGGCGCTGACTTCAGTCAGCGCCTCTCGGCATGTCGTGCGCGCTGCCGAAATCGGCCGGCTGATTGCAACCGAGGACGGCTGCGGGACGACTGTGAACCGCGTGTTGGGCAGCATCACGCGTCAGACCATATAGGCGCGGACACCCACCACTTCGTGCACGGTAGCAGACCGGGTCACCCGGACCGACCGGCCGAGAACGGTGTCGCCCGGACCACCGTGATTGAGTCCTTCTACCTCTGTGCCGGCACCGTGATATCGGCAACTGTCGCGATGGTCTGGTCGTGAGTTGACAAGGCTGTCCGCCCCACCCGTTGGAAGGACAACCATGTCAACCGGGAACGTTCTAGGCGTTTGCGGCGGGGGTGGGTTCGGCGGGTGTGCCGTACAGGCCAAGGTCACGTTCGACCAAGCCGTCTCCGGCACGGTCCTTGATCGCGCCAAATACCTCGTAGTCCCACTCCGATACGAAGCTTATCGCCGTGCCGGCTCGTCCGGCGCGACCGGTACGCCCAATCCGGTGGACGTACTCCTCCGGTGTGTCCGGCAGGTCATAGTTGAGGACGTGCGAGACCCCGTCGATATCGAGACCGCGCGCCGCGACGTTCGTGGCAATCAGGAACCGGATCCGTCCTGAGCGGAAGTCGTCAAGCACGCGGTTCCGCTCGCCCTGTGGCAGGTCACCGTGCAGCGCCTTCGCCACGTAACCACGGCGTTGCATCGATTCTGCCAACCTGTCCGAAGTGATCTTCATTCGCCGGAAGACGAGCACGCGGTCGTAATCGCTCTCTTCCTTGACCAGCTTGTCAAGCGCGTCCAACTTGTCACGTTCGGCTACGTTCACGAAGTTCTGTCGGATTTGCGACGGCACCGACCGCATGTTGCCGGTCGTCTCCAGGGTGCTGACCCATTCCGGGTCGCGCAGGTATCGCTTGACCAACCGGGCAACGAATGGCGGGACCGTTGCCGAGAACAGGCAAGTCTGGCGTTCGCGGGGCATCCATTTGATGATCTGTTCGATCGCCTCGGCAAACCCGATGTCAAGCATTTCATCGGCCTCATCGAGAACCGCGACCCGGAGGTCTGTCAAGACGAGTGTGTTCCGCCAGAGGTGGTCCTGGACGCGCCCGGGTGTCCCGACAACTACCTGCGCCCCCCCGGCGAGGCCCTTGAGTTGGCGATCCATTCCCTCGCCGCCGTAAACCGCGAGGACCTCGATCTTTCGTTCCCGTCCGAGGCGGGTCAGTTCGCCGGTGACCTGACGGCAAAGTTCACGCGTCGGGACAAGGATGAGCGCCTGGACGCTGCGGAGGGTCGGATCAATGCGCTCGATGATTGGCAGTCCGAAGGCCGCGGTCTTGCCGGTTCCGGTCTGCGCCTGTCCTACCACGTCATTGCCGGCCAGGAGAATCGGGACACACTTGGCCTGGATCGGGGTGGGTTCCCGGTATCCGGCCATCCAGACGGCGGTCCGAACCGGATCGGTCAATTCCAGTTCGCCGAAAGTCCAGTCGGCGGGCATTGCCTCGGTCACGGTGGCACGCACCGATGCATCGCGACCGGCGACATGACGGCCGGGCTCATCGTGGGTGCGTGAAGGCTGGGCAGTTGTTACCGGTGCCGGCGCCTTTTGGGGACGCGCTTCGGAAAGAATTGGTCGGACGGTTGAAACAGCCCTAGTAGCGATCGGTACAGCCTTGGGCGCAACTGCGGCCCATTTCGGGGGTGGAGCCTTGCCGACCGGCGGGTTCACGCGGAACGGCGTTCCTGATGCGCGCTCGAGCCACGACCATGTTGTCGGCCGGGGGTAGGCGGTCACGCCTGCGGTGGTCAATGAGGTTGACGACGGGACGCGCGTGAAGGTGGAGAGTTGGGGCGGGATGTTTTCGACAAGCACGAGGGCCTCCAGTGGCAGGTGAGGCCGAACTTCAGGGCCGTCACCACGAAGGACGCCGGTGCGGGCACCAAACGAGGTGCATCGCCACGCGGGGTCCAAGATTGCGACTGGCGCGACTGCGCGCGGTTTGAACCGTCCTGGGAGGGTCGCAAGGCGTGCGGGTTCGGGTTCGGCACCGGAATGCTTGGTGGTGCCTGAAATGCCACAGACCTCTTCGACGCGTCGGCCCCGATGCCTTCCGTCCCGATCATCTCGGTCTCGGTGGCCCTCGCGGTCATTGGGACGCGCCCATGTCCATAAGTGCGTGTGGCAAGAAAAAAGGGGCCCCTAAGGCACCCCCTCACCGATCTGTTCCCCGCACGGCCACCGCGTTTCCGGGCCGTTTTGTCGCTCGCAGTTGCATCAATCACGCACATCGTAGCACGGGCGAAGGCCGGGTGGGCCACATCAGGTCGCGGTGCGCACTAGTCGTCTCCGGTACTCGGCCGGGCATTGTCTGCCGGTGGCGGATGGATCCAGCCGGCGACCTCGTCAAGGATGCGGTGGGAAACCATGCCCCATGCGAGTGCGCTGAGCACTGGGCGCCACCTTCCTGCAAGGAAACTCGCTGCGAAGACCGTGGCAATCGCTGGCACTGAATGGAATTCACGGAAGCGGTCAACGCCCAAACGTGGCCAGCGGGGGTGCAGCCGTCCAGAGAACGGGGACCGGTATGCACTCCGGTGGAACCGGAACGCGCGCACAATCGAGAGGTCACCCGAGTGCCAGATGTAAGACAGGTAATGATCGACGTCGATCAGAACCCCACCGGTGAAGAGCGCACCAATCCGGGTGACAGACCATCCTCGGCGCCAGAGCGGCATGGCCAGCATGGCGGTGGCGAGGGCATGGTGTGGCGGAAGCATCAACCACAAGGGTAAACGAGTTTGCTTCTCGCCCTAAATGCTGGACGACTTGAACCGTTCCCGGATCCTGTGTCGTGTTAAATCGCGGTGTGAAGACCCACCGGAAGCGTTTACCCGGCGTTTACCCGGCGTTGTGATGCGGACATGACACTTCTTCCGTGAACACCATGGCAGTGCCTCTTCTGGATTGGGTTCACGGGGAGGTTTCCAATGCAACGCTTCTTTAGCCGGATGCCATTGGCCGGACGGCTCATTCTCGACACCGGCATGCTCATCGCCACCATCGCACTAATCGACCCCCATGCGTCTGGCCTTTCGGTCCACGAGTGGGTCGGCATTGTCCTCGGCGCCGTCCTGTTTGTCCATATCACGCTCAATTGGCAGTGGGTTGTCGCCGTCACCAAGAAGATGTTCGCGAGCCTCCCCCGTGAGACGCGGATCAACCAGATCCTGAACGGCTTGTTGTTCATCTTCATGGCTGTCGCAGTCGGGTCGGGGATTGCAATTTCCGAGGAAGCTTTGCCGTCGCTCGGCATTCTCACGAGCGGTTCACGGGTCTGGATGAATGTCCACGGTCTGAGTGCGAACGCGTCCCTCATCTTGATCGGCGCCCACGTGGCCATGAACTGGCAATGGGTCATGCGCACCGTGCGAAGGATCGCTGGCAAGACGGTTCGCAAGAACCCCTCACTGCGTCCAGCACAAGCCCGCGGTGGTATCACCGTCAACCTTCCCACAGGAGCCTGAACAGATGACCGCGTTCATGAGATGGATCGCCCCGCCATTTGTCATCCTTGCCGCTGCAATCGTGGTGTTTGCGGTTACGTCAATTGGAGCCACTGGTTCGCTCCCCCGCGGGTCGATCTCCCAGGCACGTCTCACATCAGAGATTGCGCCAGCGACGGGCGTGCGGATTTCCGGTCAGGCACCGATCGCACGAACCGGGAATGCGAACGCAAATGCCACCGCGGGTGCAATTGCACGGCCAGGTCCTTCCGGCCGGGGCAACCTGAGTCAGTCGTCGAGTGGCATCATGGTGCTCGTCACCCTTCTGACCAAATCGGCGCTTGTGATCGGTGTGCCGGGACTTGCAACGTATCTTGCCTACGTGTTCTTCCTGCAACGTCGTGATGAAAGGCCGGTGCTGGCGTGACTGAACGTTCGCCCTTCCGGCAACTGGTTCGCCGTCATGGGGAACCGATAGGTTCCGTTTCGGACGCATTCGCACCACTCCGGTATTCCCACGGCGCACGAAGTTTGCAAGAAAGGTTTCTCGTCACATGCAGTCGTTCTGGGCACGCATTCCCCTAGCAAGCCGGCTCGTTCTGGACTTCGGCATGCTTGTGGCGATGATCCTGCTTATTGATCCCCGTGCTTCTGGCATTGCCGTCCACGAGTGGGTTGGCATCGTGATCGCGCCCGTTCTCGTATTCCACGTCACCTTGAACTGGCCGTGGATCGTGCAGGTCACGCGGAAACTGGTCCAACGCCTGCCGCTTGAGACACGAATCAACTCCGTGCTCAATTCGCTCCTGTTCATCGTGATGGTGATTGCGATTGTTTCTGGCGTACTGATCTCACAGGAAGCACTTCCTTGGATGGGGTTCAACGTCACTGGGTCATACACCTGGCGGGGCATTCACGAGGTCTCCTCGAACTTCGTCCTGATCATCATTGGCGCGCATCTGGCAATGCATTGGCAATGGATCGTCCGGACCGTCAGGCGTGTGGCCGGAATGCCGACACAGCGTCGGAACGTGCGTCCTGCGGAGGCAAGCCGATGAGTTTCCTGAACCGGTGGGTGATCCCACCCATTGTCATCCTTGGGGCATCGATCATCGTGTTCGCCGCAACGTCCGTCATTGCTACCGGAAGCCTGACCGGGATGGGCGCGGCTCCCGCGCCCGGAGCGACAGCAGAGATCCGGCGAGGGGACCGTCCGCCTCTCCGCGCTGATGGTGGCCGTGAGGGGCGTGAGGGCCGTCGCCCACCCGGGGGCGAACGGTTTGACGAACGTGAAGGTCCGGGTGGCGCGTTGGGGATCGTGTTCGTCGTTGCCCAGGGCTTGGGCTTCATCGGGATCCCGGGTCTGGTGACCTACTTCGGGTACCAGTACCTGCGACGTTCACCCGGAACCGATGCAGATGGTTCGGGCGATGCGTCGGGTTAGCCGGTGAGCTTTCAGTGCAGGGGTGATCGAACGCCCGGCAACTGGGGCTTCGGGCGATCTAGGGGCGGAGGGAGAGGGATTCGAACCCCCGGTCCTTTCGGACTACCGTTTTCAAGACGGTTGCCATCGACCTCTCGGCCATCCCTCCGGGCGCGACACAACCCATGCCGGGTTTGTGCCGGAGGGATGGTAACCCACCATTCCCACGACACGGCTGTTTCCACTAGGCTCGGGAACGGTGGGCCACTCAGCTTTCGGCGCGTAGTGTCGGGAAGGCAATCACCTCGCGCAGGTTCGGCTGGTCAAGCAGGAAGGCGCAAAGTCGGTCGATGCCAATACCCAGGCCCCCGGCCGGAGGCATCCCATGCTGCATCGCTTCGATGAAATCAAGATCGACCACATGCGCCTCATCGTCCCCGGCAGCCATCGCACGGGCCTGCTCGAGAAACCGTTCGTACTGATCATCAGGGTCGTTGAGTTCAGTAAATGCATTGCCAAGTTCGACGCCGGCGGCGAATGCCTCGAAGCGCTCCACAACATCTTCCTCACCCGGCTTGCGTTTGGCGAACGGGCTGAGGTCCACCGGATAGTCCACCAGGAACACAGGGTTCACGATGTGAGGCTCGACGCACGTCGAAAGCAGCTGGTCAATCAGTTGCGCTCGAGTCTTCTGCGGCTCGACCTTCAGGCCTGACGCTCGCACGGCGGCGTCAAGGCTTTCCAAGGTCGGGTGGAGCGCATAGTCCACACCTGAGGCGTCGAGGATTGCCTTGCGCAGCGAAACTCGGGGCCACGGCGGAGTCAGGTCTACGGTCTGGCCCTTCACAGTGATTTCAAGCGTCCCGAGGACGCGTTGTGCCACGGTGGCAATCAGGTCCTCAACCAT
>DDYL01000139.1:16798-21155 GCA_002347925.1 Chloroflexi bacterium UBA2235
TCGGGGTTGTGCTTGCGGGAGATTCCTTCATTGCGGAAGACCCGGCCGAGTTCGTAAACCCGGTCAATCCCGCCGATAAGCAAGCGCTTGAGATACAGCTCCAATGCGATCCGCAGTGCCATGTCACGGTCAAGCGCATTGTGATGGGTGCGGAACGGCCTCGCGGCGGCTCCACCGTGCTGGGCCTGCAGGACTGGCGTCTCGACCTCGATGAAACCCCGTTCGTCGAGGAACCGCCTGATTTCGCGAACAATTGCCGCCCGCTTGTGCAGGACATCGCGCGCGTCGAGGTTCGAGATCAAGTCGAGATGCCGTCGCCTGAACCGCACCTCCTGATCTGTCAGCCCGTGCCATTTCTCGGGGGGAGGGCGCAGGGCCTTGGAGAGCATCTGCCACGACGTGGCCTGCACGGTTCGTTCGCCGGTGCGGGTCACGAAGAGTGTTCCCGTGACACCGACGGTGTCTGCAAGATCCACGGTGTCGAGGAAGAGGCGATATGCATCCTCGCCGAGGTCATTCACGCGCAAGTACGCCTGCAGGCGGTCGGTGCCGTCACGAAGTTCCGCGAACGTTGCCTTGCCCATCGTGCGGAGCAGCATGACGCGTCCGGCAACGGTGACGGGCGTTGCTCCAGCCGAGAGCGCGTCGAAGTCTGCGTGTGCTTGCGTGTTCGTGTGGGTGCGATGGAAATGGGGAGGGAACGGATCCATCCCGGCCTCGCGGAGCCGCGCCAATTTGGCCCGGCGCGCGTCCATNNATCAGAGCGAAGCGTGTGTGAATCAGGCGGTGTTGGGGAGCGAAGCGAGGGGATGGGCTGGTTTTCGGTCACAATGAATGAAGGTACCAGACCTGTTCACCAGCGAAGCAGACATCTATCCGTCCAGTGGGGCGGGTCTTTGGTACGAGGTCAGTGGATCTCGCGAACCGTGTACCGCATCTGGCCGGATGGAGTTGCCACGGTCGCGACCTCGCCGACGCGCAATCCGATCAGGGCACGTCCAACCGGGCTCTCATTCGAGATTTTCCCCTGCGAAGGGTTTGCTTCGGGAGTCCCGACGATCATGTACGAGTCGGTCTCGCCGTCGTCATCCTCGACTTCCACTCGCGACCCGAGTCCGACCACCGTGCGGTCGACGTCCACCGGAATCATCTGCGCGGTCCGCAACTGCAGTTCAATGGTCTGCATCCGGCCTTCGACAAAGGCAAGGTCATTGCGGTCGGAATCGGGTTCCGATGTTTCACTGAAAGACCCGACCTCGCGTTCCTCCTGGATTCGCTGGAGGAGTTCCTGCCGTTGCGCGGCGAGGCGCTCAAGCTCGGCTTCTAGCGCGTGCTTGCCTTCGGGTGTCAGGTAGACCGGGCGGAACGTCATGGTGTCATGTGGCCTCAGGCAAAGACTATAGACCAGAAGACGGATTTCAGGGGCGCTACCAACGACGCGGTTCGTGCACGCGAGCGCTTTGCCGGTAACCGTCAATCCTTATCGGGGCAGGTTGGCGCGGCGGATCATTCGCACAAGTGCATCATCCTCGCCCGGCATGACCGTTCTCGGATCAAGTAGCACGGTGTCATGTTCGATGCGGGCAATCACTGGAATGGTAACCGCATCTTGCAGGCGTGAAGCCTCCGGATCGACCGGCACCGAGGACGACGTCCGAGAGCGAAGCGCNNTGGGCAGGGTGACGCCGGGAAGCGACCCGCCCCCTATCGCCGACACTCCGGAGATTACACGGACCTTCGGAGCCGGCCATCCCAAGCTTCGACGCAATCGCGGTGGCACGCGTGGCCAGGACCGCGGATGTCGCGCCGATCATTTGCCATACGGGCACAGTGCGTAGGGCATCGCCCCGGCGATAGTGGCCAAGGGTTGCGGCGAGGGCAGCGACTCCCAACTTGTCCAGTCTCAGCGCCCGGGCGAGTGGGTGATGCCGGATCCTGGCTATCAGGGCCGGTTCGCCTGCGATGATGCCTGCTTGTGGGCCTCCAAGAAGCTTGTCCCCCGAAAACATCACAATCGACGCCCCGGCGGCGAGGCTTTCCTGCGGCCGGGGTTCCCGCAATGCCTGGGGCACACCGAAGTCAGTGATCTCCAGCAGGCAACCGCTTCCGATGTCCTCGATCATCGGCACTCCATGCTTCCTTGCGAGTGATGCAAGGTCCGCAGTTGCCACGTCCTCGGTGAACCCGACAATCCGGAAGTTTCCGGGATGCACCTTGAGGATTGCCGCGGTCGCCGGGGTGATGGCATTTGCATAGTCCGAGAGCCGGGTGCGGTTCGTGGTTCCGACCTCAACAAGAGTCGCACCACTCTGGCGCATCACATCCGGCACCCGGAATCCGCCTCCGATTTCCACCAAGTGCCCTCTGGACACGATCACTTCGCGCCCGCGCGCCAGTTCGGCAAGCGTGAGGAGCAGGGCACCGGCGCAGTTGTTCACGGCAATGGCATCGAGGGTCTCGGGCGTTGATGCCGGGGTGCCAAGCACATCTCGGAACAGTTTGGCCAGATGGTCGTGCCGTGAACCGCGTGCGCCCGAATCAAGCCGGTACTCGAGGTCCGAAAACCCGGCCCCGGATGTGGCAACGGCTTGCCGTGCAGCATCGGAAAGGGGCGCGCGTCCGAGGTTCGTGTGCAGGACAACTCCGGTCGCGTTGATCACCGCGTGGGGCCCAATGTCCGAGAAGCCTTCGCTGCGTGCCAGGACACCGGTGACGACCCATCCCGTGAGTGACCCTCTCAGCTCACCTGCCGGGATATCGCGGTATGCCCCGGCGAGGACGGCTGACCGGACCTCGGCCAGCGCATCTCGGATGATCCGGGTAAGGACTTCAGAGGAGAGCCCACCGCGCAGGCCCTGGATATCCGGATGGCGCATGAGCTGGTCAACCGATGGCAATCCACGCAGTGTCGCCTCACGCGATTTCCCATCACTCATTCAATCTCATCCGTTTGAAAATTGCAGTAGGGCTGACATATGTAGTATCCGTGGCCCGATAGCGGCGGCTATGATTCCTCGTACGACACATGATGACGGACGCGAAGCGAAGCGCCAGTAAACCAGGTGGTGCGGGGAGCGAAGCGAAGCGCATTTGGTCCGCGAGCATCCCTGCCCGCCCACTCTCCGCTCTCGTGGCACCGGCAAGGCCAAGCGACGCGAGGGGAGTTGACAGCGAATGAGAAACATGGCGCTTGTGGGTGGCGTGACGGCCGGGCTGGGGCTTGTCGGCGGGATTTTCGGCATTTCAGCGATGACCGTCTGGCGGATTGTCCGGCCCTCCAGGACAAGCCGCACCTCGACATGGCGGGCAATCCTTGACCCACTGGACATCGAGGCAGTGTCGTTCGTGGCAGCCGACGGGACGCGACTTCGCGGGTGGTTGGTTCCGCCCCCTCCCGGCGGTCCAATCGTGGTGACCCTGCACGGCTTTGGAAACAATCGCCACGAGTTCGAGGATTTCGTCCCCTGGCTCTCGAACGCCGGCTATGGCGTACTCCTTTTCGATTTCCGTGCCCACGGAGAGAGTGATGGATCCTTCACTACCGTGGCGGGTGACAACGAGGTCGCCGACGGTGCCGCTGCGATAGCGTTCCTCAAGCACCGTTATGGTCCTGATGTCCGATTGGCACTGATCGGGATTTCAATGGGTGGGGCCGTGGCGCTGCGGCTCGGCGGGACCGACCCGTGCATCCGTGCGGTGGTCACCGATTGTGCGTTCGCGACCATGTCGCGCGTACTTGACTTCGCCTTCAACGTCTGGATCAAGCTGCCGCCGTCGATCTTCCGCATGCCAGTCACCTTGTGCGGGGAGGTTCTCACCGGGGTCAATATCATCCAGTTGAGGCCGGTCGATGATGTCCCGAAGATCGGCCGACGACCGTTCCTCGTGATCCACAACACCGGAGACACTGCGGTGAACCCGGAAGACGCATTGGTGATCGCATCCGCGGCCCGCGAGGCAGGGATTGACGTGGATATCTGGCGTCCGCCTGGGGAGCACGTCGCAACGCGGTTTGATGACCCAGACAACTACCGTGAACGCGTGCTCAATACGCTCGCGCGCGGGTTCGGCAGCTGACAGCTCGGCGGGTCGGATCGGAGTGGAAGCGGTCCGTTCCACCCGCGGAGGCAATTGTGCACGTAGCGGATCGTATGTGAACCACGCGGGGTTGGGGAGCGAAGCGCAACTGTTCCGCGGGCTTCCCTGCCCGCCCACTCTCCGCTCTCGTCGCACCTGCGAGGCCAACCGAAGCGTATGTACATTAGGTGGTGCGGGGAGCGAAGCGAGGCCAAGCGAAGCGTAGATACATCAGGCGGGCCTTGCGAGGAACGAGCATGTAAATAATGGGGCGATGGGG
>DDYL01000139.1:21190-23186 GCA_002347925.1 Chloroflexi bacterium UBA2235
ACGGGCGTATGACTGACCCGTCAGCACGCCGGTCCTCCACCAAGTAGCGCGGGGTGCGGGCGCGGACAGGGTCCACAAGCGCAAGCGCTTTGACCTCGTCGATATCAATGCCAAGTCCGGGACGGTCGTTCGGGTAGAGGAACCCGCCGTCCAGCACGGGGTGTCCCGGGAATGCTTCGAGTTCCTCCGGGCGGAACCAGTTCTCCTCCTGAATCCCGAAGGAGTACGAAGTCATGTCCAGATGCATCGCTGCGGTCAGGTTGACCGGATCCGTGTTCCCGCCCTCCTGCCACGCGGTCTGGACGCCGAACGCCTCCGCAAGGTGCGCCAGCTTCTGGGCGGGAGTGATCCCCCCGATCTTCGACACCCGGCAACGGATGAAGTCGATCAGTCGCTCCGAGATCAGTGGCAGCCACTCCTGGACGTTCGTGAACAGTTCGCCGATGGCCTGCGGAGTTGCGCACTGCTGACGGATCTGCCGGTACCACCCGATCTGTTCCGGTGGAAGCACATCCTCGAGGAAGAACAGCCGGAACGGTTCCAGCCGCTTTGCCAGAGACACTGCCGAGGTAGGTCGCAAGTGTTCGTGGACGTCATGGGTGAACTTCGGGCCGAACCCGATTCGTTCACGGAGATGGGCGAACATTGCGACGGTGTTCTCGATGTACACGTCATCATCGAACGCCTGTCCGGCCGGCCATGACGGCCATGCCTCACCCCAGGGCGTGCGTGACGGGTCGGGAGTGTGTGGCCGTGTTGCTGGGACGAAGCCCCCGCCCCCGTAGGCACCCACCTGGCAGCGGATGTACTGCCAACCGTCCTCCATGTATCTCCGGATGTCGTCCTCGAGTTCCGGCAACGTGTTGCCAACCGCGTGTGCGTAACAGGGCACGGCTGATCGCACCGGGCCGCCGAGGAGCTGGTAGACCGGCATCCCGGCCTCCTTTCCCTTGATGTCCCAAAGGGCGATGTCGATGCCGGCAAGGGCCGCGTTGTGGGTCGGACCACTTCGCCAGTACCCACTGGTGAAGGTCGACTGCCAGATATCTTCGATCATGGCGGGATCACGGCCGATGAGGCGCGGGGCCATCCAATCCTCGATCGCAGCGACGACGGCACCGGTGGCGTTGTAATCGTGCGCCGAACCGATGCCGTAGAGACCAGGCTGGTCGGTGAGGACCTTGACGATCACCCAAGTGGCCGTGACCCGTGTGCGGATGCACTTGATACCGGTAATTCGTGCCATTGGGCACCCCTCTCAAGAGTCATGCATGTGCGAGTGCCCCTGCGTCGTCGCGGGGAGTAGGTATGAACGCGGCCTGCCTAGCGCGTGCGCGAGGCGTTTTCCTCGGCCAAGGCGAAGGCGTCATCCTGGGGGTGGTAGCCCACAAGCTGGCGCGTCTCCTCGAGATCCATGCGCAGGTACCGGTTGTTCGAAATACCGTTCACGACCGCGAAGGTGACGTGTGGTGCCCCTGACACGCACGCATCGAACAAGCGTGCAAGGTCGTGGTAGGTGACACGGAACGCCTGTGTCTCGGCATTGACCTCGAGGTTCACCGCCTCGCGCGCGGTCACGCCACCGATCCGTATCGCGATGGCCGAGAACGCGCCGTTCGACTGCGCCACGAACGCCGCGCAGACGGCCTCGCCCCACGCCTTCGATGCACCGTAGACGTTGCCCGGGAATGGCACATCCGATGCACGGGACTGACGCGAGACGGGGTACCCATTGACGGCGTTGACCGAACTCGCGAACACGACGCGTTTCACGCCCGCCTCGGTCGCGGCGTGCAGGATGTTGTAGGTCGCCTTGATATTCCGGTCAAGCAGGCTTCCATAGAAGTCCGCAACCGGGCTGGGATCGGCCGCGAGGTGGAGGACTGTGTGCGCCCCGGTCACGGCGTGACGAGCCGCATCGAGGTTGGCCATGTCGGCCGCATCGCCGGCGGTTACCTCGTCTCCCGGTCGTGCGCCCGAGGGTTCGCGGAGATCG
>DDYL01000119.1:0-2514 GCA_002347925.1 Chloroflexi bacterium UBA2235
AGTAAGGGGCATGATCATGCCTGAGGCTTCCGTTTTTGACGCAACGGGTGCGCGAGGGACGTCGGCCGTGCTTCGCGATGATGTTTTCGGAGTGACGCCGAACGTTCCGCTAATGCATCAGGCCGTTCAGCGGCAGTTGGCGAATGCCCGTCAAGGCACGCACGACACGAAGACTCGTGGCGAGGTTGCCGGCAGTACCAAGAAGATGTGGCGCCAGAAGGGCACTGGTCGTGCCCGACAAGGTGGCAAGCGGGCGCCTCATTGGCGTAAGGGCGGGGTGGTCTTTGGGCCGCATCCGCGCAGCTATCACCAGGACTTCCCGAAGAAGATGCGCTCAGGCGCAATTCGTTCGGCGTTGTCCGCGAAGCTCCTTGCCGGCGAGGTCGTGCTGATCGAGGGGTTTCCAGCCCTCGAGGCGCCGAATACGAAGGCTGTCCGAAATTTACTTGATACGGTTGCCTTGGCGACCTCACGGCTTGTGGTCCTTGATGGTCCTAATGACGTCGTTCGGTTGTCCGCGAGGAATCTGCCGAAGGTCAGGGTCGTCACCACTGAGAACATAAGCGTGTACGACATTCTTCGACATCAGCGTGTGGTGATGGTTGTCGGCGCAGCACGGCAGCTCGAGCAGAGATATGGGTTGCCGATGGATGATGGTCACGACCATGATCATGGCCACTCTCATGATGAAGAAGCGGAGTAGGACAGATGCCAGTTAGTGATATCTGGGAAGTGCTCCGACGTCCGTTGATCACGGAGAAGGGCACTGCGCTTGCCGCAGAGGGGAAGTTCCTTTTTGAGGTTCATCCTGATTGCACGAAGGCGCAAGTCAAGCAGGCAATTGAGCGGGCGTTCAAGGTGAGTGTGGTTGCCGTGAACATCGCGGTCATGCCTGGCAAGTCGCGTCGGTGGAAGCGCTGGACCGCGTATCAGTCGGACTGGAAGAAGGCGGTCGTTACCCTGAAGTCAGGGGAGCGGATCGAGTTGTTTGACGCGTAAGGCGTCCGGCGTCCCAGCTGACCGTAAGGATTGTTAACCATGCCCGTGCAGCTCTATCGTCCGACATCCCCTGGCCGCCGTGGGGCGACCGGTGCATCGTTTGATGAGATCACTGTTGATAAGCCGTATAAGCCTTTGACCGAGCGTCTGTTTAAGCACGCTGGTCGTAACAACCAGGGCAAGATCACCGTTCGGCATAGAGGTGGTGGCCACAAGCGCCTCTACCGGATTATCGATTGGAAGCGGACAAAGGTTGGCGTCCCGGCCAAAGTCGAGACTATCGAATACGACCCCAACCGCACCGCTCGAATTGCTCTGATCTGTTACCACGATGGAATCCGGAAGTACATTCTCGCCCCGGTTGGTCTCAAGGTGGGCGACACGTTGATGAACGGACCGGATGCGGAAATCCGCCCGGGCAACGCGATGCAGATGAGTGCGATGCCTGTTGGAACCGTAATCCATAACATTGAAATGCACCCTGGCAAGGGCGGCCAGCTCGTGCGTTCGGCAGGGACATCGGCTCAGCTGATGGCAAAGGATGGCGGATACGCCACCATAAGGCTGCCGTCCGGCGAGTTGCGTCGCGTTCATGCGTCGTGCATGGCGACAATTGGGCAGCTGAGCAACGTTGATCACAAGAATGTGAAGCTGGGCAAGGCCGGTCGGTCACGGTGGTTGGGTCGGCGGCCGAGTGTCCGCGGTTCGGCCATGAACCCGAATGACCATCCGCATGGAGGTGGTGAGGGCAAGTCTCCGATTGGTGGTCAGCCTAAGACACCTTGGGGACGTCCGGCCATGGGTCTTCGGACGCGCAAGCGCAAGGCGAGCGACCGTCTCATCATTAGTAGGGTCCGCGACAAGCGACGGTAGTCTCCGTCGGCCGATCAGAAGGAAGAGGTCACTGTGTCCCGTTCAGTCAAGAAGGGTCCCTTCGTCGATGCGCGGTTGCTTGCGCGCATTGAGTTGCTTACCCGCAATAACGAGAAGCGTGTATTGAAGACTTGGTCGCGTGATTCGACCATCTTTCCGCAGATGGTGGGTCATACGATCGGGGTCCATGACGGGCGTAGGCACGTGCCCATTTTTGTGTCTGAGAACATGGTTGGGCACAAGCTCGGTGAGTTTGCGCCTACGAGGCACTTTCGCGGTCATACGAAGACGGAGCGCAGCAGTCGGTAATGCTTCTGGGTGGCACGGGTGACGTCGAGGCTTGGTTGCCTTGATGTCAGGCCGGCACGCGGATGCTTCCGGATCGGAGATTTCAATGCAGGTACGAGCGCTCGCACGTGGGGTCAGGATGTCGCCCCAGAAGGCACGTTTGGTTGTGGATGCAATCCGTGGACGTGCTGCCGTTGAGGCCTTGGCATTCCTTGACACGTCGCCGAAAGCAGCGTCCGAGGTCGTCGCCAAGATTCTTCGTTCGGCGCTTGCAAACGCGGCGAACAACTTCAGTCTGAATACTGATGGGATGGTTGTCGTAAGCGCAACTGCCGACAAGGGTCCGACGCTTCC
>DDYL01000119.1:2521-16464 GCA_002347925.1 Chloroflexi bacterium UBA2235
GTTGTCAGTAATGACATTGAGCCGACGCGTCGTGGATACAAGCGCAAACCGGCGTAACGTTTTGGGCGTAGCGTCACCAGGCAGTGTCCGGCATGCGAGTGTCGGTAGCGAAGGCATGAGGGACTAGAGTGGGCCAGAAGGTACACCCGATTGGGTTCCGGCTCGGTGTGATCCGTGACTGGGAGAGCAAGTGGTTTGCTGACAAGGCTGGCTATACCCAGCTGGTCGGTGAAGACCTTGAGATCCGACAATTGATCACCCGTCGGCTTGCGAATGCAAGCGTGAGCAAGACGGAAATTGAGCGTCACTTGAATGAGGTCAAGGTAACTATTCACACGGCGAAGCCTGGCATTGTGATTGGGAAGCAGGGCGCAGCGGTTGAAGAGCTGCGCAAGCTTCTCGAGGCCATGACCGGCAAGAAAGCTCGTGTCAATATCATGGAGATCCGGAACCCGGAGATCGATTCGCGACTGGTGGCCCGCAGCATTGCGGAGCAGCTTGAGCGTCGGGTGGCTTTTCGTCGTGCCATGAAGCAAGCCGTTCAGCGGGCTGAGCGCATGGGGGCAAAGGGCATTCGTATAAAGGTGGGCGGCAGGCTTGGCGGGTCAGAGATGGCGCGTAAGGACAAGGAAGCACACGGCAAGGTGCCGTTGCAGACCCTCCGCGCTGACATTGACTATGGGCAGTCTGAGGCTGCAACAACATTCGGTCGGATTGGCGTCAAGGTCTGGATCTATCGTGGTGACGTTGCACCCGGCCAAAAGGTTGTAGACCCGGCAGTTCAGGAGCCGCGTCGTTCCAGCGATAACCGGTCAGGTGGGCCACGCGGCGGCGGTGGCGGTGGGTCACGCGGTGGGTTTGGTGGTGGTGGTCCCCGGGGCGGTGGTGGCAGGAGTGTTGGCCAGGGCCGAGGCGCTGGTACTGGGCGGGGCGCCCCGCCGGCGCGCTAGTTTGTTGTCGCGCTTGTCCGATCTGTAGTGGTCCGGCCTGCGCGGCGAGCGATTTGAACGGGATTGAGGAGATCACGACGCGATGTTGATGCCAAAACGCGTCAAGTATCGGCGGATGCACCGCGGAAACATGCGTGGTGCTGCGAGCCGTGGCAATTTCATTGCGTTTGGTCAGTTTGGCCTTCAGGCGCTCGAGCCGTGTTGGTTGGACAGCCGACAGATTGAGGCGGCCCGAATTGCAATTACGCGCTACATGCGCCGTGGTGGCAAGGTGTGGATCCGGGTGTTCCCGGACAAGTCGGTCACTGCCAAGCCGGCCGAGACCCGGATGGGCAGTGGTAAGGGCGCGCCAGACCACTGGGTATGTGTTGTCCGCACTGGGCGCATGCTGTTCGAGGTCGAGGGTGTGCGTGAGGACGTCGCGCGTGAGGCAATCCGCCTTGCGCAGTACAAGCTTCCAATCAGGACTAAGTTCGTCACTCGTGCGGACTTTCCGGATCATGAGCAGGCATCCGAGGCGCAGCAGGCTTTGGACAGTGGCGTTGCTGCTCCGGCGGTTGTTGAAGAGGAAACTGAGTGATGGCTACTACGGCTGCGGAGTTGCGCCAGCTGACGGCTACTGAGTTGGCCGAGCGTCTTGGTGAGGCACGGCAGGAGTTGTTCAATCTTCGGTTTCAATTGGCAACTCGCAAGTTGGAGAACCATAACCGGCTCGGCGAGGTTCGTCGTCAAATTGCTCGCATCCTTACGATTGCTGGGCAGCAGCGCCAGGGATGACGCTTAGGCGGTGCGCGATTGCGCGTCGCAGGCGTGCAGTTCTGGGCGAGGGAGTATCTGGTCGTGCGTGAACGCAAGAAGGTCCTGGTTGGGCGGGTTGTCAGCAACAAGATGCAGAAGACCGTGGTTGTCGCGGTCCAGTCACTCCGCCGTGACCGGCTGTATCAGCGGATGGTGCGCCACACCAAGAAGTTCCTCGTCCATGATGAGCATGCGTCGAGTTCGGTGGGGGATATGGTGCGTATCCGTGAGTCGCGTCCGATTAGCAAGCGCAAGCACTTCGTCGTGACATCGATCATTGAGCGGATCGCGGATCGTGGCAAGCGTGTTTCATTGCCGGCGACTCCGGCACCGATTGTTGGCATCGAGTAAGTGCCGCACTCGAAGGGCTTTGCCCGCGATGTGTGGACGGTTCGGCTGAGGGAATGAGCAAGTGATCCAACCACAGACGAGGCTCAGGTGCGCAGACAACAGCGGCGCACGTGAGTTGATGTGTATTCGTGTTCTGGACGGCTCCGCAAGGAAGTACGGCCACATTGGAGATGTCATCGTCGCAGCGGTTAAGGAGGCTACTCCTGGTGCTGGTGTGAAGAAGGGTGACGTTGTCCGTGCGGTGATTGTGCGGGTAGCGAAGGAGTTCGGGCGTCCGGACGGGTCACATATTCGCTTTGATGATAATGCGGCGGTTGTTCTGAACCCGCAGGGAAATCCTCGGGGTACTCGGATTTTCGGCCCTGTGGCGCGCGAGCTTCGCGACAAGAATTTCATGAAAGTCATTTCTTTGGCGCCTGAGGTTCTGTAGGCCGTCTGGGGCGTTTGTCGCGCGTGATAGCTGGTCGGGCCTCGGTGTGTGTGCCTAGGCCCGGTGGCGGAGATTGTGAGGATACGAGGATGGCCGCGAGGGTGGTCAAGAACGACACGGTTGTTGTGTTGACCGGTCGTGACAAGGGTAAGGAGGGCACCGTAACCAAGGTGCTCGTTGCTGACAACCGAGTTGTTGTCGAGAACATCAATACGCGGATCAGGCATGTCAAGGCTCGGCAGCCAGGGCAGCCTGCGGGTCGTATCGAGTTCTTCGCGCCGGTTGCCATCTCGAATGTCGCGGTCGTATGTCCGTCCTGCAAGAGGGGTGTCAAGGTCAGCTTCAAGCTGCTCGCCGACGGCACCAAGGTGCGGACCTGCCGCAAGTGCGGTGACGTGATCGAGAAGAAGGTGGTCAAGGATGGCTGATCGGAAGGGCTCAGGGTCGAAGGGTAGTTCGTCCAAGGGTTCGTCATCCAAGGGCGCGGCCAAGGCTCCCCGGACGCCCGCTCGCGGCGCCCCGGCGATGGCGTCATCGTCGCGTACTTCACGTGCCGGTGGTGGCACTGGAGTTCGGCGTGGAGCGCAGGGGCTGCCTCCTGTGCCGGTTGGGCCTCGCGAGGTCCCTCGGTTGCGAGTGAAGTACGACGGTGAGATTCGGCCCGAGCTTGTTAAGGAGTTCGGTTATCGAAGTGTGATGCAGGCTCCTGGTCTCCATAAGGTCGTGATCAATATCGGCATGGGGGAGGCGCTGACCAACGCCAACGCCATGGCAGCCGCGGTGGGTGATCTGGAGACCATCGTTGGTCAGAAGGTTGTAATTACCAAGGCAAAGAGGTCGATTTCGCAGTTCAAGTTGCGTCAGGGGCAGTCTATTGGCTGCATGGTGACGCTTCGTGGGGCCAGGATGTTCGATTTTCTCGACAAGCTCTTCAATGTGGCTTTGCCTCGCGTTCGTGACTTCTCGGGGGTCTCCCCCGATTCGTTCGACGGTCGTGGCAACTACACGTTGGGCCTTCGTGAGCAGCTGATCTTTCCGGAGATTCAGTACGACGAGATCGATAGGCTTCGTGGCATGGAGATCGCGATTGTGACGACCGCTCTTTCAGATCATGAGGGTAGGCGGCTGCTCGAGTTGATGGGAATGCCATTCCGGACGCAGCCTGCCGAGCGCGGTGCCCGGTAGAAACACTGATCATTCAGGTGAGCAGCGGGCTTGATCCGCGCAGAGTAAGGACAGCAATCCGTGGCCAAGAAGTGCAAGATCGAGAAGTCCAAGCGACCGTTCAAGTTTGAGGTCCAGCGGCACAATCGGTGCCGTCGATGTGGGCGTCCGCGCGCGTTCATCCGCAAGTTTGGGCTTTGCAGGATCTGCTTTCGGGAGCTCGCGCTTGTTGGACAGTTGCCGGGCGTTACCAAGGCTAGCTGGTAGGCATTTGTAGGATTGGCCGGTCCCGCCCATGGTGGACCGGCGCTCTGGTGGATGCCCGTGTTGTTTATGTTTTCGGACCGGCCACGTGACCCGGGTGGGTTACACGAGCCAGGAGATCACCGCTCATGATGACCGACCCTATTGCTGACATGCTTACGCGGCTGCGCAACGCTTCGCGCGCACGTCATGTAACGACATCCATACCTGCCTCCCATCTGAAGCGCAGGATTGCCGAGATCCTCAAGGCTGAGGGTTACATCTCTTCCTATGAGGTCGTTGCCGATGGGCCGCAGGGGACGCTGAACGTAACGTTGAAATATGATCAGAACCGCCAGCCTGCTCTGACTGGGCTGAAGCGGGTCAGCAAGCCTGGATTGCGCGTCTACCGCGGTCACGATCGCATTCCGAGGGTGCTTGGTGGCCTGGGGACGGTGATTATCTCGACCCCGCGTGGATTGATGACCGGTCGTGACGCGTGGCGTGGCGGGCTTGGTGGCGAGGTGCTGGCGTACATCTGGTAGGTGATGCGTGGGTATTGCGCGACTTGTTTCGGTCGTTGGCGCACGCATGGAGGTTGTGAGACATGTCCCGTATAGGTAGGCAGCCGGTTGTCCTTCCGGCTGGGGTTCAGGTGACGTTGGGGTCTGGTGTCGTGTCGGTCACCGGGCCAAAGGGCAGCCTTTCTCAGGCTATTCCAGCTCCCATTGGTGTTTCAATCAGCGCTGGTGAAGTGTTGGTGACGCGCCCGAGTGACATCAAACAGCACAAGGCATTGCATGGCTTGGCGCGCACGCTGGTTGCCAACATGGTGATCGGGGTGACAGCGGGATATCGTAGGACGCTTGACATCACGGGTGTTGGTTTCCGGGTTGCTAAGCAGGGCTCCCGGCTGACTTTGCAGGTCGGCTTTTCTCATCCTGTCGAAGTCGCTCCTCCGCCTGGGGTTTCATTCGAGGTTGAGACGCCGACTCGGCTGCACATTCTTGGCATCGACAAGCAACTCGTAGGCGAGGTTGCCGCTCAAGTCAGGGGTATCAAGCCTCCTGAGCCCTATCTAGGGAAGGGCATACGCTATTCAGATGAGAAGATACGTCGCAAGGCGGGCAAGGCCGGTAAGGTCGGCGGGAAGAAGTAGGCTGGCGGGACGATGATCAGGAAACGTAACAGCGTTCACGCGCGGCAGAAGCGTCATAGGCGGATCCGCGCACGGGTTTCAGGCACCGAGTTCCGTCCGCGCTTGGCGGTTTTCCGCAGCAGCAAGCACATGTATGCCCAGATCATTGACGACTCCCAGGGNNTTGGAGGAGGCGGCCTCCGTTGGTCGCCTTGTTGCCGAGCGAGCGCTGGCAGCAGGAATTACCAAGGTTGTGTTCGATCGTGGTGGGTATCTCTACCACGGACGGGTTCAGCGTCTCGCCGACGCGGCGCGCGAAGCCGGTCTGGATTTCTAGGAGCCACGAATGCCACGTCTTGACACGAACAGGTTGGATCTCAAGGAGCGTCTCGTTCTTCTTAATCGGTGCGCGAAGGTCGTCAAGGGTGGGCGGCGCTTCAGCTACGCTGCCGTGATGGTCGTCGGTGACGGGCAGGGTCACGTGGGTGTCGGCATGGGCAAGGCCCGTGAGACGCCTGAGGCCATCCGTAAGGGCATTGAGCAGGCCAAGAAGAACCTGTTCAAGGTGCCTGTTGTGGGTCGGACGATTCCGCATGAGGTCCTGGAATCATTCGGGGCTGCGAAGGTCATGCTCAAGCCTGCAGCTCCTGGTACCGGGGTGATTGCCGGTGGGGCGGTTCGTGCAGTCGTTGAGGCAGCCGGCATTCAAGACGTACTTAGCAAGTCACTCGGTTCTTCGAACAAGGTGAATGTAGTGCGGGCGACTGAGGCCGCGTTGAAGAAGCTTGTGACCGCTGAACAAGTGGCCCGCAGGCTTGGCCGGGTGCTTCCTGCGTCGGCAGTCTCCTCCGACGTTGCGGTTGACGGAGCGGAGTGAGTATCGATGTCTGGGGTATTGCGGATTACGTATCGTAAGAGTTCCATTGGCTACAGCGAGCGGCAAAAGCAGACTGTCCGCTCCCTTGGCCTTCGCAAGCTCGGCCAGTCGGTTGAGCGGCCTGACACGACCACCGTTCGTGGGATGGTTTTTCATGTCAGGCATCTGGTCACTGTTGAGGAGTTGCCAGGTGTCGATACTCACGAGGCTGTCGAGACGTCAGCCTGACGCGTTCGCGCGCATCGGCGACGGCCGCGAAGACAGAGAGGTCCATGTTCTATGAAGTTGCATGAGTTGGTTCCCGGTCCTGGCTCGCATCGCAAGGCGAAGCGTGTCGGGCGTGGCCACGGGTCTGGGAAGGTCAAGACGTCCGGTCGCGGCCAGAAGGGCCAGGGCTCACGCGCCGGCAAGGGTCCGAAGGCGTATTTCGAGGGCGGGCAGAACCCGTGGACCATGAAGATTCCGCACAAGCGTGGCTTCAGCCGTGCGCGGTTCCGCGTCGATGCGCAAGTTGTCAACCTTGACGACATCGAGAATCATTTTGGTGCCGGGTCGGTCGTGACGATAGAGGCCCTGGGGGCTCTGGGTTTAGTCACTGACGCTAGTGGGCGTACCCCGGTTAAGCTGCTCGGCGATGGGGTGGTTTCCAAGCCGGTGACGGTTCAGGTGCATAGGATTTCGGGTTCTGCCAAGGCTTCTATCGAAGCGGTTGGTGGCACTGTCGACTTGCAGGTCATCCGCTGGGTTCGCTCCATGAACCAGGCGGAGAAGGCTGCTGCGTTAGGGTTGACGGGCGATTCCTAGAGCTGGTAACCGGGCCGTAAGAACGATGCCAGGCACGGTACGTTGCGTATCGGATTGTGTCTGGCATTTTTCGTTGGTTGACCGTGCGTTTGTGTCGGGGTTTGCTATGCGTGGGCCCTGTATTTCGCTTGTGTGGAGAGGGTTAGGCCGTTGTTCGAAGCGGTGATGCGGGCGTTCCGGTTGCCTGATGTGCGGCGGAAGATTCTCTTCACGTTCGCGATGCTTGCTGTCTTCCGAGTTGTGGCGCATGTTCCTCTGCCCGGCGTTAATTTGGGCAGCTTGCGTCAGCTTCTTGAGCAAAACCAGCTTCTTGGGATGCTGGATTTGTTCTCGGGCGGCTCACTTACGACGTTCTCGATTGCTGCCCTGGGCGTTTATCCGTACATTACCGCTTCGATTGTGATGCAGGTTCTGGCGCCAGTCATTCCTCAACTGCAGGAGATGCAGAAGGACGGCGAGGCGGGACGGACCAAGGTTGCTCAATACACCCGGGTTCTTACAGTTCCGTTGGCGATGCTTCAGGCGTATGCCCAGGCGACGTTGTTGGCGCGAGAGGGGATTATCTCCAACTTCGGGCTAATGAGTGCGTCCACGTTCTTGCCGACAGTCTCCATGATCTTGACCCTCACCGCCGGGACCATGTTCCTGGTGTGGCTTGGTGAAATAATCACTGAGAAGGGTGTCGGAAACGGCATGAGCCTCCTGATTTTCGCAGGGATCATTGCACGTTTGCCGGGGTCCATTGGCCAGTCTTTCGTTTCTGGCACGAGTTTTCTCGGATTGATTTTCTTAGGTGTGATAGGCCTCGGGATGGTGGCGTCCATTATTTTCATTAATGAGGGGCAGCGCCGGATCATGGTTCAGTACGCGAAGCGGATTCGTGGTAATCGGGTCTTCGGGGGCACAACGACGTACATCCCGTTGAAGGTTAATTCGTCGGGAATGATTCCGTTGATCTTTGCCATGAGTATCATGCTCATTCCTGGAACCATTGCAACGTATTTCACGGCGGCTGAGACCGAGTGGGTGAAGTCAACCGCTCAATTCATTGCCCGGGTGTTCAGTTCTACTGGTGTTGTTTATTGGGTCTTGTATTTCTGGCTTGTAGTTGCATTCACATACTTTTATACCGCGGTTGTGTTCCAACAGCAGAACCTTCCTGAGACGCTTCAGAAGCAGGGGGGCTTCATCCCCGGAATTCGGGCTGGGCGGCCAACGGCTGACTATTTGAATCGGGTGGTGAACCGCATTACGCTACTTGGCGCGATATTCCTTGGGGTCGTGGCAATTGCGCCATACATTGCGGGGGTGGTGACTGGAATCCAGGTGCTAACGCTTTCAAGTACCGGGATCCTTATTGTGGTGGGGGTGGTTCTCGATACGATGAAGCAGCTCGAGGCGCAGCTGATGATGCGTCGGTATGAGGGGTTCATCAAGTGATCATCACCCTGATGGGTGCGCCTGGCTCTGGCAAGGGGACGCAGGGCCGGTCGCTCGCGAGTTCGCTTGGAATTCCGTACCTGGCTAGCGGAGACCTCATTAGGCGAGCAATGGCGGACCGGTCACGGTGGGGCGAGCAGGTCCGATCCTACATCGAGAGAGGCCTGTACGTTCCCGACGAGGACATTGTGCCGGTGTTTCTGCAGGCACTGGTTGCGTCTAATCCCGTAGGTTCGCGAATCGGCGGCGTCCTTGATGGGTTTCCCAGAACGGCAGAGCAGGCGCTGGCGCTTGATAAGGCACTGGGTGCGTTTTCGCCGCCAATTAGCCAGATCGCCCTGGTGCTTGATGTTCCTGAGGATGTCCTGATTGCACGGCTTTCGGGGCGCTGGCTGTGCAGCGGGTGCAACGCGAGCTATAACGTTCAGTCCCACCCCCCGATAATGGTTGGCGTGTGCGACGTGTGTGGGCGTGCGCTCATGCAGCGTGTGGATGACCGACGCGACACGATCCAGGAGCGTTTGCTGGTGTACAGCACTAGCACGCGCCCAGTCGTCGATTTCTATGCAGCCCGGGGTAGCCTAAGGCACGTCAATGGAGACGACGCCGAGTTAAAGGTGCGCGAGAGCCTTTTGACGGCCGCTCGAAGTGCTTTGGCCGTTTCGCTGTAGGTGCCTCGGTTGTGTAGTGCGGCACGGGATTGAACGGTCGCTCTGGTACACTGGTAGTCTGGTGGTGGCAGATATGGCGGTTCACGCCCTCGAAACCACTTCTGAAACGCGCTGGTCAAAGGCGCGGACCCGGTTGGCGGTCTCCTGACGGTCTCTTTTGACGTCCGTCTAGTAACGAGCAGAGGCGAGTGGTGAAGGTCACGGCATCGGTCAAGAAGCGCTGCGAGAAGTGCAGTGTGATTAAGCGTCATGGCGTGCTCAGGGTGATTTGTTCCGAGCCCAAGCACAAGCAGAAGCAGGGGTAGATTCGATGTCGCTTGTTAGGAGGGTTGCCTACCTAACGGTGTGTCTTCAGGTCGGGTTCCGGATGAGCCGAAGGGTCTATTGAGATGGCACGTATTGCTGGGGTTGATATCCCCCGCGAAAAGCACGTCGAGATTTCGTTGACATACATTTACGGAATCGGGCGAACGGTTGCGAAGCGGGCTTTGGCGATTTGCAAGATTGCCCCTAACCGCAAAGTGAGCGCGCTCACTGAGGACGAAGTCAACCGGCTCCGTGAGGTCGTCGAGCGCCAGTTCATTGTTGAGGGCGACCTTCGGCGGATTGTGCGACAGAACATTCAGCGGCTGATCGATATCGGTTGCTATCGGGGCCAGAGGCATCGCCGTGGGCTACCGATGCGTGGTCAGCGCACCAGGACGAATGCTCGCACCCGACGCGGGCCCAAAAAGACCGTCGGCTCGCGTAAGAAGGCGACGGCAAAGAAGTAGCTTGTTTTTGGATGTCACCGGCCCGTGTCATGGGCGTGGTGGCTTCCGGCTCTATATGCAAGTGGACCACTGAGGCAGTTGGCAGTCCGATTAGGCGCGGTTGAGTGCGCGGGCGGGTGTTGGCTGTCCAAGGAGATGAGAGACCGGTATGGCCGAGCGGAAACGTGGGAGTACGCGCCAGAAGCGCCGCGAAAAGCGTAATGTGCCTCGCGGGCAGGCGCACATTCAGTCGACGTTCAACAACACGATCGTGACGATCACGGATCCTAACGGTAATCCGGTTTCTTGGAGCACTGGGGGTGCTGGCGGTTTCAAGGGTTCTCGGAAGAGCACCCCTTACGCAGCTGGTGTGACCGCCGAGAGTGCTGCCCGACGTGCGATGGAGCAGGGCATGCGCTCGGTTGAGGTGTTTGTCCGGGGACCGGGGTCCGGTCGTGAGTCTGCGATCCGTTCGTTGCAGGCGGCAGGACTGGCGGTCATGTCGATCACAGATGTGACGCCTGTGCCGCACAACGGACCGCGCCCACCAAAGCGGCGGCGGGTTTAACTCGCACGGCGACTTGGTTGGTCGCAAGTGTGCACTGGGTTTCTGGCGACGCCCATGTGTCCGAAAGGATACAGAAGTTCATCAGGTGGGGTTTGCTGCCGGATTGAGTGTTCTGCCTACCTAAATTGGTAGGGGTTCATGAGTGGTCTGGAAGTCTCGCTTGCATTTTCCCATCACCGCAAGGATGGTGGTTGGAATGCACAGTGCCGAGTGAGGGGCACCCCAATATCAGCCGCGAGCGGCACTCGCAGGTGTTCGTTTCGGAGTTGCACCGAAGTGCAACGGGGTTTTGTGAATGGCTCGCTACACGGGACCGGTGTGCAAGCTTTGCCGACGGGAGGGCGTAAAGCTGTTCCTGAAGGCGGAGCGATGCGTCACCAAGTGCACCCTCGACAAGCGTCCGACGCCTCCCGGCCCTCAGGGCACCGGCAAGCGTCGCCGCCCGACAGAGTTTGCTTTGCAATGGCGGGAGAAGCAGAAGCTTCGCCGGACCTATGGTGTTCTCGAGGCGCAGTTCCGACGTCATTATGATGAGGCGGAGCGTCGTCCGGGTTCAACCGGGTTCAACCTTCTTCAGATTCTTGAGAGCCGGCTTGACAACGTTGTCTATCGCATGGGCTTGGGTGGATCGCGGTCGCAGGCGCGTCAGCTGGTTCGTCATGGCCATTTCACGTTGAACGGACGTAAGACCGACATTCCGTCTGCAATGGTGAAGCCTGGCGACATCGTCGCGGTTCGGGAGAAGTCCCGGAAGTTGGAGATCCTGGTACAAGCCGCGGATGCCACCGGCCAGCGGCAGATGCCGGCCTGGTTGACATTCACCAGGGAGAGTTTCTCTGCCAGGGTGAATGCGCTCCCGTTGCGACATGAGATTGATGCACAGGTGACCGAGCAGTTGGTTGTCGAGTTTTACGCCCGGTAGGTCCGGGATGACAGAAAGCGCGGGCGGGCATTGCGTTGCAGTGTCCGCCAGTTCCTTATTCTGGCGAGTGTGGGAACGGAAGCGGTCGGGTGACTGAGACGACTTCCCCTGCCTGCCGCCAGTCGAGGGAGGAGGCTCAGACCCCGTGAGTGAACAGGAAACGCTGCCGAGCATTCGTCGTGTTGAGGCGGCCCCAGAGCACGCCAGCGACCCGCACTATGGCGAGTTTGTGCTTGAGCCGCTTCAGCGCGGTTATGGGCAGACAATTGGTAACTCCATGCGCCGTGTACTGTTGAGCTCTTTGCCGGGAGCGGCGGTCAGCTCGATCCGGATTGACCGGGTGAACCACGAGTTCTCGAGCATTCCGAACGTGAAGGAAGACGTCACGCAGATCGTCTTGAACGTGAAGCGGATCAGGGTGCGCAGTTTCGCGCATGAGCCGGTGGTCGCGCGGCTTGATGCTCCCGGCCCCGGTGTGGTTCATGCCCGCGACGTTGTCTGGCCGGACACGGTGGAGATCGTGAATGGCGATCAGGTTATTGCCACTCTAGACAACGACCAAGCACACCTCTCCATGGAGCTGACGGTTTCGAAGGGGTGGGGTTTCGTTGAGGCGGACCCACGCGACGATACGGCCATCGGCGAGATCCCAGTCGATCAGATCTACACACCGATCCGCAAGGTCGAGTATCACGTTGTCCCGACGAGGCTTGGCGTGAACGTTGACAAGGACCGGCTTAGCTTGCGCGTTTGGACCGATGGGACCACAACGCCTGAGAGCGCGGTCGTTGAGGCGGCGCGTATTCTGGTCCGGTCGTTCCAGGTTTTTCAATCGCTAAGCCCGGCGCTTCCCGAGCCCGAGGACTTTCCAGTGAGGCTTCTCGTCGCCCCCGCACCGTCTACTGGTGCGCAGATCCCACCCGAGCTGGCAGACCTTTCCGTTGATGACCTTGAGTTGTCCAACCGGACGCTTAATTGCCTGAAGCGCAATACCATCAACCGTCTTGAGCAGCTTGCATCGATGACGCGTGACGATTTGCTTCATCTTCGCAACTTTGGCGAGAAGTCGCTTGAGGAGTTAGAGGAGAAGCTTGCTGAGCGTGGGGTGTTCCTGTGGGGACCTGCCTCCGAAGAGAGCGCAATACCGGCAGACGTTCAGTCGTAGTTGTCGTGTCCGTTCGGCGCCCCGCGCCGGGAATCTGTGAGTTACGAATATGAAGCATCGGAAAAAGGGCCGCGGGCTGGGCCTTCCAACTGATCGGCGTCGCGCGCTTGTGCGCAATCTCATGAGGTCCTTGATCCTTCATGAGTCGATTACCACGACTGAGGCGCGTGCCAAGGAAGTGCAGCGCCATGTGGAGAGTTTGGTGACCGTTGCTCGCAAGGACACACTGCACTCGCGCCGCATGGCTTTGTCCACGTTGCCGGACCAGGGCGCGGTGAATGTACTGATCCATGACATCGCCCCGCGGTACGTAGACCGAGCGGGTGGGTACACACGTGTTACCCGGGTTGGGCTCCGCAAAGGCGATGGTGCGTCGCTTGCCCGTCTCGAGTTCATCGCAGTCGCCGAGTAGCGATACTCGAGAGTGTCGATGCGAAGATCCGCAGCCCCCGGGATACCTCGGGGGCTGCACTATTTGGCGGACGCGGATTGCGTGCTGTGTGAACCCAAGCATGAACCCTGACGAAATGTTGCAGAGGTTCCGAGCCGTTGTGGCGTATGACGGTACGGAGTTTGCAGGTTTTCAGGCGCAGGAGCACGTGGGGAGACCTGTCAGAACGGTGCAGGCCGCGCTCGAGCATGCGGTCTTGCTTGCAACTGGGTACTCCGCCAGAGTGGTTGGCGCGGGTCGAACCGATCGTGGTGTTCATGCTTCTGGCCAGGTGGTTCATTTTGACCTGCCGGTGGCGTGTGCGTTACGGGGCACAGGGATGCTTTCGGCGTTGAACTCCCGGCTGCCTCCTGACCTTCGGGTTCTGGTGATTGAGCCAGTTAGTGCCGATTTTCACGCCCGGTTCAGTGCGACGAGCCGTTGTTACCGGTACACCATCGAGAACTCGGTCGTCGGTTTGCCAACGAACCGTCGATCAGCTTGGAACGTCCGCCGTCCGCTTAGTGTCATTGCAATGAATGAGGCACTAGGTCGCATTATCGGTAGCCATGACTTCGCGGCTTTTGGAGTGCGTGTAGGTTCTGATCCAACGCGGCGGGTTGTTCTCAGGGCGCATGCTTCGATTACTGGTGTTCCAAGAACTGGGGCAGTTTGTAGTTCTGATGCGGCACCGGATCCTTCGGTGGGGCGTGCCGTTTCTGGCGAAATATGGCACACTTCACGGCAGTGTGACCCGCACTGTGAGCCTGCCGCGTCTATCGTGGTGATCGAAGTTGAGGCTAATGCCTTCCTTCGTCACATGATGCGTCGGTTGGTCGGGACCTTGGTGCGCGTTGGGCATCTTCGTGTGGCACCGGACGTGATGGATACGTTGCTGGTGGTGCCTTCGAGGGGACTTGTCGGCCCGGCGGCCCCGCCTCATGGCCTGTGTCTGGTTCACGTGGCGTACGACGGGATCCGTCTGTCACCGAGATACCGGGCATCGCCGGGATCGTAGATCAAGAGCGAGTTGGATGAAGACGTATTCACCGAAAGCTTCCGAGCTGGAGCACAAGTGGTGGCTGGTTGATGCCGAGGGCCTGATTCTGGGGCGCCTTGCAACGGCCGTTGCCGGCAAGATTAGGGGCAAGGATAAGCCCACGTTCGCCCCTCACATGGACGGCGGCGACTATGTCATCGTGATCAACGCATCGAAGGTGCGTGTCACTGGTAACCGGCT
>DDYL01000119.1:16469-18525 GCA_002347925.1 Chloroflexi bacterium UBA2235
AAGGCGGTTCGGGGAATGTTGCCCAAGGGTAATCTGGGCCATCAGATGATCCGCAAGCTCAAGGTGTATGCGCATGGTGAGCATCCGCACTCGAGCCAGCAGCCGCTGTCGTGGGAATTGACCCCGGCGATCATCGGCGGAAGTGAGGCGTGACCGCAATGATTGCTAGCACTCAACAGTATTACTATGGCCTTGGGCGTCGCAAGTGCGCGGTTGCGCGAGTTCGCCTGTATCCCGGTGATGGGCAGATCGTCGTCAATGGTCGTCAGGCGCATGATTACTTCGGTCGTGAGACGTTGGTGACGACCGTTCGTGAGCCGCTACGCGCCGTTGACGCATTGGCGCGGTTCAACATTGTCGTCAAGGTGTTGGGCGGTGGCATTTCTGGCCAAGCTGATGCGATTTCGCTCGGTATCGCTCGTGCCCTTCTGGTCTCTGACGAGACGCATCGCAAGCCCCTGCGGGCAGATGGCTTGTTGACCCGGGATGCGCGGGTCAAGGAGCGGAAGAAGCCTGGTTTGAAGCGTGCACGTAAGGCACCGCAATACACCAAGCGCTGAGAACCGTGCAGATACGGAAGCTTGCGACAGGGGCGACACGGGAGCGTGTCGCCCCTGTCTGTTTTGTGGTGCGACGTCGGGCTTCAACCGATGCCCGAAATCCAGAGCGCAGCGATGATCAGAACGCGACGGATTGGGCCGATTACCAGGCCGAGGATGTCGATGCGGATGATTGATGGGGCGAACACCAAAAGCAACAGGATGCCCGGGCCAAACTGTTCAATCCGTCCGAGTTGATTTGCCATGCGTGCCGGCAGCAAGCCGGTGGCCACAGCGAACCCATCTAGAGGGGGAAGCGGAAGCAGGTTGAATGCTGCCAGACCGATGTTCAGAAAGAATGACGTCTCAATGACCTTGGTTGCTATTTCGCCGGCGGTCCCAGGGATGTCGGGGAGGTGCTGGGCACCAAGGGCGCAAATGATTGCCATGAGGAGGTTTGACGCCGGGCCGGCTGCTGACACAAGTGCCATGCCCCGCCGCCCTCCCGCCAACGCGTATCCGTTGACAGGCACCGGCTTGCCCCAACCGAAACCTGGACCCCCGCTCACGGAGGCGAGTAGCAGTAACAGAGTGCCGAACGGGTCCAGATGCTTCAGGGGATTGAGCGTTAGGCGTCCGGCACGCGTCGCAGTCTTGTCTCCGAGCAAGAGCGCTGCTGCGGTGTGGCTGAATTCGTGGACGGTGATTCCAATCGCGAACGAGATCAGAGTGACAATCACGGCTTGTACGTCGGGGATGACAGTTGCCTCCTGGAGTGATGCTGACTGAAGCGTACACGCACTATTCTCACGAACGCGCTTCGTTGATGTGGTAGCGAGCCTGTTTCGCTTGACATCTGGAGACTCGACTGATGGAGAGGCGTGTCCCCTTATGACAAACACGGGGCGGGACGTTGCGGTGCCTGTCGGCACTTGCAGCGTCCCGCCCCGCGGGTCCCGGTTCACTTGAGCGCGAGTGGGTTACTTCTTTTTTGCGTCTTTCTTCTGAGAATCTTTCTTTTGAGCGTTCTTGGGATTTTTGTCGCCCATTTTGGGTCTCCTTCGCAAAGATTGTCTTGGGTCGCACCAGTGCAACTGGCTGGTGGTTGCCTACGATAGGTTTATCCTAGCATCGGGTTTGTGCCGGAACCACTGGTGGCTAGCACCTTCCGAGGGGGAAAACGGCGCCATGTGTGCCGGTCAGCGGATGGGGAAAGTACGTGATGGTGAAAATTGAGTGACAGCACCTGTGAGAAACATCTCCAGATTGCCGGTCGAACTTGGTTTGTTGGGTATCCACTCTCGCTGAGATGAGAGGGCCAGGTCCGTGGCCAGTACGATCGGATTGCCAACAAGCGATTGGATTTCGCATTGGCAGGAGCCAGTCGACATATCCGGCGTTGACTTCACTTTGTTCACGTGCCCCGATTCGCGGTCCCGCGAATTGACATGCAGGGGGATGCTGGTTGGATCCCGCGCGCTTTGCGAAGAGCCGGTGGTGATTTGTGTCGACCGGGC
>DDYL01000141.1:0-2774 GCA_002347925.1 Chloroflexi bacterium UBA2235
GCCACTGTCCGGCGAAAGGTTGCAACACCGGCGCGTGCGCCGAAACCCGGGACGGTCGCCATCCTCGATGGCGCTGCCCTCTTCGAGGCGTGCGTGACCCGCCTTGTCGCAACGCGTGGCATGGTCACCGGGCCCGTCCGACGCGAACTCGTTGAGGCGCTTCATGCGATGCCGTCGATGCGCGCCATGGCAGACCCGCTTGCTGCCGATGCGGATGGGCGTCGCCTTGCGACAGCGTTCCGCGAGATGGCCGCCAAACGCAAGTACGGCCCGGAGTCGGTGCGCCGGTTCGCGGTCCTTGGCACGTGGGCAACGACGCTTGACCGGGCACGCAGTCTGGCGACCGGACCGGTTCCAGACGCCAATGCCTACCGGCAAGGTGTGGTGTCGGCCGTGGCGCGGTTCCTCACCGGGTCGGGTCGACACGCGACGCCGATGGCCGAGGTGCAGGCGTGCGTGTCGCACCTCCTTGATCCAGGCGGCACCTATTTCGACTGGAAGTCGACGCCGATAGCGGCGGTGGTTGGCGCGTCGAAGGGAAACGCCAATGCAAGTGCCTCGGCGGTCGCTGCGGTTCACGATGCCGACCGGGCGTCGCCGGTCGAGATTGGGCCTCCAGACACCGACACCGAACCGGCGCGGGTCGATATTCGCCTCGATGGAGCCTTGGTAGACGAACCAAATGCGCCCAAGCCCGGCGATGATTTTCCCCCGGCATGGGACGGCAACGCATTGCCGAACGAACCCGATCGGGCCTCGGCGCTGCCAGACGTGTCGGAGGTAACTGCTGACCCCGTGACGCACACCGGGGACGACGCGCCCCCTGCCCGTTCGGTACCGACTCCGGCGGTCACGGCAACATCGACCCACGTGGTTGTCGCCGCGGCCTTGGCCTCGCGCGGGCACTTCGCCGACGCCATCGATGCCCTCCGGGATGCAGGGCCGCTCGACCCGATCATCGGCGGCCTGCTTGGAGCACTCGACGCCCGTCTGCACTTCGATATCTCCACGGCGCGCGCCCGCCTGCGGCGCATCGTCGGGCCAGTTGCGTCGTCGCCTCTGCGCGACGAGGTGCGCCTGCTTGGTGACCAACTCGACGCACTCGGTGGGCACAGCATCCTTGAGGCGACGCCGGCGTGCCTCGCGGAGCTGTTCTGGAACGCCGACCTTGCGCGTCGCCAACGACGCCTTGTCGACTTCCTCGGACGGGTGGCAAGCCTGCAAGAGATCGCGGTGCGGTGGGTGGTCGAGGACTACGTTGGCGTGTCGCTACGGACAAAGTCGGCGAACGCCGACCTGAATGCCATCCTCAAGCAACCGGACCATTCACGGCTGCAGAGCATGGTCCACGGACGACTCTTGTGGCGAACAGAGAAGCGGTCGTCCAAGATGCCGTTTCTCACTGGGCGGGCAGGTCTCAGTGCGGTCTTCGAAGGAATCCTCGTCATCCTGGCCGATGCCGTGAAACTGGCCCCAGATGCCGATGCGCGCCTTGAAGCGGAAATGCGCCTCGCGAACCTTGAGGGGGCGTGGGAAGACGCGTCGCACCTCGACGGCGTGAAGGAGTTGCGTAACCGCACGATTGTCGGCCACGACATGACGCGGGTCAACGCCGCCGAGATCGACGCCGCCCACCTCCGTACCTACCGCGACCGCCCGGCCGGACACGTGGGCGTGGAGGGGGTGATCGAGACGTGCCGCTTGCTTTTGCTGCACCTCGGCATCGAGGTCGGCGACGTGAACCCATTGGCGGAGTGGGGTACGCGACTCGCCGGCATCGTCGGGCGGTAGCCTCCCTCATCTGCACCGAAGCGTCATCTGGAACCCGTGCAGAGTGCACCAACAAATTAGCTATGATGATGTGTCATCTACCAGATCGCCAAGGTTGGTTGCCGGATGTGACGGCTCCCGCAGGCCGGGATTCCTACCGATTGGTGATTCCGCTTTGGGCGTGGTCGTGACGGGAGTTTCCGGATGAGTTCGCAACAGCCAGACATGGTGACGTACGAGGGTGAGGCGTACGAAGTGATCGGTCTCGACGGCGACGGGCTATTCGATCCGAGGGCGCTTGGCATCCAGACGGTGGCGCCTCACACGGCCTGTTGGCGAGGGTTCATCGCCGGGTACGAAGTGCGGGCGCGGCGGTTGCACCTGCAGTCACTTGCGTTGTGGTCGGACCGTCCGTTGCCTCCCGTGTTCGGGGTTGCGCCCTCGGGCTCAGCTGCGGACGACGACGTGGTGCGCCACCCGTTCGACCCAAGCCCCGGCGGGCAGGTCCGGGGCGAGTACACCTTTGACGACGCGCCAATCTCGTTCACCGGTGCCCTGTTGGTGGCGCGTGAGTATGTGGGGCGCGGCTACTCGACGACGGGCGGTGACCCGCCGTGGTCGTACTCCACGGTGCACGACCTGACCTTCGAGGACGGGTGGTTGGTGGACTCGATTGATCGGTCGGCGGAGATGGCCTCTGCGCGTGCCCTCGCCTCGCGGGAGGGTGACGACCAAGAGCCGGTTCGCAGCGGTGGCGCGACGCATCCTGTCGTCCTCGACCGTGCGACACGTGGACGACGCCTCGCCCCGCCGACGCCGGGGAAAGGTCGGGGCAAGAAGGGGTAGCGCCGGTTCGGCGGGGATGGTTTTGCTAGGGACAGCGACGCCCCAATGGGTGTTGCTGGCGTGACGAACAGCAGGCCGGCGAGGGCGCCGGCACTTCCGGTGGGTGACGTCGCCCGTGACGGACGGCTCGACCCAAGTGCCGGGAAGGGCGCAGGGAC
>DDYL01000141.1:2784-4466 GCA_002347925.1 Chloroflexi bacterium UBA2235
GCGTCGTAGAGGGACCGGGCGGCAACGTTGTCCTCGTTGGTGAGCCAGATGACTCGGTTGGCGCCCCGGTCACGGGCGAAGTCGACGACCGTCGCGATCAGGGCGCGACCGACGCCGCCGCGCCGGGACGAGGCATCGACAAAGAGGTCCTGCAGGTAGCAGTAGTCGGTGGGCGTCCACGTCGACGGGTGGAAGAGGCAGTGGACGAAGCCGGAGACCCGGCCGCCGACCTCGGCGACGAACCCGTGCAGGGCCTCACCCGCGCAGAGGCGGTCGAAGGTTCGGCGTACCTGCGCATCGGGCATTGCCTCATCGTAGTGCGCGAGGTACCCCGACCAGAGCCGGGCCCAATCGGCGTGGTCGGCGGGATGCAACCGGCGGACGGTGACAGGGGGTGCGTGGTTGGTGGTGGCGGTCATGCGGGAATCGTGCCCGATGTGCCCAGCGACCAGTCGGGCAGGAGCTCGATCCCCGCGACGTGACTACCCGATCCCGAGGTATTCCAGAAGCCGGTCGGCGTGCAAGGGATGGCGGTCGACCGGGACGATTCCTTCAAGGGCATGTGTTTCGCGGAATCCGCCCCCGCAGGCGAGGACGACGACCCGGTCGGTCGGGGCGATGGTGCCCTGGGCGACCAGTTTCGCCACCCCGGCAAGGCCGGTGCCGGTGGATGGTTCGCCGTAGAGCCCTTCGATGGAGGCCAGTTGGCGTTGCGCGACGAGGGCCTCGGCATCCGAGATGCTGACCGCAACACCTCCCGATGCGCGCAGGGCCGCCAGGGCATCGACCGCATCCGGCGGCACGCCGTGCTGCAACTTCGCTTGCAGGGTCGGGGTCTCCTCGGAGATGCCGAGGGCGTAGAGGTCTTCCATTGTATGGAGGCCCTGCGCGAGTGCGATCTCAAAGGCGTTGTAGGCGTCCGGTTGCACGGCGACGAGCCGGGGCAAGCGTCCGCCGAGGCGGTCAAGTGCGCCAAGGGCGTGCAACTGTTCGTACGCCCGCCAGATCCCCGCAAGCGTGCCACCGCCACCGACGGGGATGACGATCCAGTCGGCACCGCCGGCGTCAGCGATCTGGGCGGCAATCTCGAAGCCGAGGGTGCGCGCGCCTTCGGCCTGGAAGGGGTTCCCGCGCCGGTAGGTGCTGGTGAAGTAGAGGGGGTGTTCGGTGGCGAGGCGGTCGATGAGGTGCAGGGCATCGTCGAAGGTGCCGGGCGCCTCGTGGATGCGCGCGCCGAAGAGGGCGGCTGGCAACAGCCGCGCGTCGGGAGTGCCCTTGGGGGCGACAAGGGCGCACTTCATGCCGGCACGGGCGGCGTAGGCGGCGGTCGAGAGGCCGGTGCTTCCCGCGGAGAGGATGACGCAGGCGTCGAAGCCGAGTTCGCGCCCGCGGGTGATCGCCACCGAGAGGGCCCGGTCCTTGTGCGACCCGGTGGGGTTGCGGGTCTCATCCTTGATCCAGAGATGGCACCCCCACTCTCCACGCGCCGGGATGAGCGGCGTGCCACCCTCGTCGAGAGTGACGGCGTGCGCTGGGTCATCGACCGGAAGGACGTCGCCGTACCCCCACATCGACCGTGGCGCATGCCGGTAGCGGTCGGTGGCGGTGTCTCGGTAGGTGATTGCGAGTGCGCCATCGCAGTGCGGGCACCGTGGGGAGTACGGGCGCGCCGGGGCGACCTG
>DDYL01000141.1:4512-5476 GCA_002347925.1 Chloroflexi bacterium UBA2235
GTGTCGCGCATCAGCGACACTGCCAAGGGGGCGACAGGCATTCACCGGAGCGCGTGAACCCACGCCTCGGCGTCACCCCCATGGCGCTGGACGTTGTGCAACTGTGGCAAGTGAACCATCCGGACGGGATCAGGTACGAGAAGTCTCGCCAGCGACTTTGACCGTACCTGCAATTCGCTTGGGACTGATGGTCCTGCCAATGCTTTTGGGCATCACCGGCGCAATCATCCAGGCATTGGCGGTGCGCATGGTCGTCGACCCATTGTCCTTGGTTGCCCTCGGCATCCTCGGAACTTTCGGTGTCCACACTTGGTTGCGTACCGGGTCCGCCACCTGGGTACTCCGTGTCGCGTGGACGTGGGCAGTGGTGACTATCGGGTGGGTGCTGGCGAACCGCATCGCCTCAGTGCCAACGGGTGCATTCCGCCCCGGTGAACTCGTTGTGTCTGCTGACCTGATTGTCGGTGGCGCCCTCGCATGGATCAGGTGGGGTGATGCAGTCCGCACTGCGTGGCGGCGGTACCACGAGGAGGTCGGCAATCCGGACAAGCTTGGCAATGCCTGGGGCGACCGGGTCAACCAACGGGTCCTGATCACCGTGGCGTCAGCCTTGCGCCTGATGTTCCTTTTCCGGGTGCCAGTCTTCGTCATCGGCGACAGCGGCGTCTACATCAAGACCGCGATGACGTTCACCTCATGGGGTAGTTTCGCGCCACTCGATGGCTTCTACCCACCGGCGTATCCGGTTTTCGTGGCAGTGATCCAGATGGTTCTGGGTCCGGACTTCCTGGGTGTCGCCGCCGTGCAACACGCCCTTGGAATAGTGACCGTTCTCGCAACCTATGGCATGGCGCGGATGGCGCTTCCTCCACCATGGGCAATGGTTCCGGCGTTCGCAATGGCCGTGAACGGATATCTATTGATCCTAGAACACGGCATCTACACCGAGGCACTGTTCATTCCC
>DDYL01000057.1:0-1344 GCA_002347925.1 Chloroflexi bacterium UBA2235
GGCTATTCGTGCAAGCCACGTCGACGTCCCGACGTTATCTCCGCAATCCGTCAGATCGACGCGATAGGAGCGCCGGTTGGCTGGCCCGGCGGCCGTTTCGTCAGTGTCGACACCCGCAGTGCCGGAGAGCCCGACCTTGAGGTTGAATACCTGTTCTCAAGCCTCACCGACATGGAGGTGCAGGAGGGTCGCTTGCGTGAAGCGCTACGCACTGCAACCCGAGACGCAGGTACAGACTTGTCTTCGTGGCAGGAAACCCTGCTGACCGCTCCCGGGACGCGCAGATATCTCACGGTCGTGCCAGAACCTTCCAACACTCGACGGGACGACCGGCCCAACAGTGTCCAGCCTCGTTCAGGATCGGAAGCAGGATCGCGCCCCATCGACGAGCAGTCTCGGGGAGTGGAGACAGCTAGCTCGCCAACCCCAGTGACAGATCAATCGACAGGCCCCGTCCTCGATGACGGCTTTGACGATGACGATGAACCACCCGACGAGGACGACGACCTTTCCGATTACGACACGTCAAGCCTCGTGCCAGATCCGTCGATCCCACCCGAACTTCCGCGTCACGAGCGGCATGCCGCCGTGGACGCGTTGATCCGGGATATGCCTGGGGGAGTGCAACGGGGCTTCACCCCCAGTCAAGCCTCGACTACGGGCAATCGGCGGCGCCCACCCCCAAGAACCTAGACCGCGCGCTTCTCGACCCCGCTAGGCGAGGTGCTTGGAAAACCACTCAAGCGTGTCGCGCCATGCCTGCATCGACGCCTCCTCGGCGTATACCTGAGGGCGCGTGTCGTTGAAAAACGCGTGACCTGCACCCGCATAGACCCGCAGGTCATGTGCGACACCCGATGATCGGAGAGCCTTCTCAACGACGGGGATGCTGGCATTGACCCTTGCATCCAAATCACCATAGACGCCAAGACAACTTGCCCGAATCTCGCCAAGTTCCTCAGGGAAACCTGGGGGCCCGTAAAACGGCACCGCGGCCCGCAAGCCCGGTTCCCGGCAAGCAACATTCCACGTCACACTGCCGCCGAAGCAGTAGCCTGTCATCCCGATTGCGTCGCCCCGGACCCCAGGATCAGCGCGCAGCATCGCCATTGCCGCGCGGAAGTCGTCCACGAAAAGCTCAGCCTTGCCCGGTGCAGTCAAGGCCGCTGCGCGCTGATTTGCTGGCACCGCCTCGGTGCCACCTTCGCGGGAAAGCAGGTCGAGATGGATTGCTACGTATCCAACCTTGGCGAACCGCCTCGCGACGTCCCGGAAATGTTCGGCGGTTCCCGCATTTTCGTGACAGATCATCACCGCGGGAAAGGGGCCGTCACCCACGGGTCT
>DDYL01000057.1:1420-2677 GCA_002347925.1 Chloroflexi bacterium UBA2235
ACACGTTCGATCAGGTCTCTTCGAGGCAGAACCCCGTCCTCATACCCATCAGCAAACTCGGTCGCCAAGTACCGTTGGGTGATATTCAACCGGTCGAGCGCGGTCCCCGCTCCTTCACGCCCCGGACCCATTTCATTCAGCCTCATGGTCTGCATCTTCTTTCCGGCCCACGCGGCCGACTCCGCAATTCAACCGCGTTGCCCGTTCCGCGGTCCCCAGTACCCGAGTCTATCGCGATAGTTGCGCAACTTTGCGACCGCGATGGTGGATGGGTCATGAGCCTTGGCGCATCACCGAATGATCCGGCGCGTTATTGCCGCCGGACGGTTTTGACAAAAGCGAACCTGCTGCGGCCGCAAATACGGCGCGCCTCAGCTTCTTCGGAGTGCCAAATCAATGCGAGTGATCGCAAAGCCTGTCGTGTCGGGAGGGACCAACGAGATGGTGGCGACGAGACCTGCGATCGAAAAAACTGAGAGCAGCTCTTCACCTGTCTCACAGGACGACGGAGCTCCCGGTGCGGAGCGTGTCGGCGCCCCACCGACCAACCTACCGGTGGCTACCGACCCTGTGTCATCCTCCGAAAGCCTCAAAATCGAGGGCATTGGCTCGGAAAAATCTGGCGGATCCGTCCCACCCTTCGTTGCTCTGATGTACTCGTCATCATCCCGACCAAGCGCCTCAAGTTCAGATGCTGAAGCGTCAACGCGATCGGAAACGTTGGCCCGTCACAGGACCTTGCGTTCCGCACGACTTGCCACTGATCGTGAGGTCTTGCACCCGGCCTGGTTCGACGCACTTCCGGCAAGCCTGGACGACCTGCGTACGGCCGATTGTGGGGCTTCCGACGCGTCACCCATGGGCAAGAGTGTTCGGGAAACCCCGATTTCGCGGACTCCCCGTTCAAGGCTCGAACCGCGACCTCAACGTCCTCGTCTTGCACTTCCGGGCAGCGCATGGCCGTGGTGGGGATGGGCCGTCTACACATCGACAATTGGGGTCGTCGTCTTTGCAGCACTCTACTTTGCCGCGCTTGCACGGCTGCTGCTTCCTCGAACGCAGCGCTTCTGGGCCTTCCGAACCCGCCAAGCCGCCGCCGAGTACCTGCTCTCGGTCACCGCGGCATGCCTGTTCGCGACCGGTATCTGGGTCGTCGCCCTACCGTCGTTTGGTCACGAAATCGATTTCGCCCTTGCTGCACCGACTGTTGAGTTGACGCCAACACTCACTCCGGACGTCGGGGCAGTCGTCACCGAT
>DDYL01000057.1:2721-11178 GCA_002347925.1 Chloroflexi bacterium UBA2235
TGAAGTGATGTCCCTGTCAAGTTCCGGCGCGGTTCCAAATGCTGTAGGCACCGTCGCTGACCTTGTTACGACAGGAACGCCGCTGACTGAGACATCGCCGATAAGCGATCAGGTGGTCGAACCAGCTCCGCCAGTGGCTCGAACCCCATCCAGTGTCTCTCCAGCCCCGGTAGCAGTGAATGGGATGGCGCGCGTCGTGGTCGCCAATACCGGTGGGCGGGGCGTCGCTTTCCGCAATAGTCCCCAGTGGGATGACCGGACAGTCCCCAAGGTTGCGTTCCGGGAAGGCACATCATTGACCATCGTGACCTCGGGGATTGTCGGTGACGACGGATCAGGCGGGAAGGTCAGCTGGTTAATGGTTCGCGACAGCGTTGGGCGTACCGGCTACGTTCCCGCGCAGTTCACTACAGCTCGCTAGCCGCGTCAACGACGCCGTCGCCTCGTTCGGTCACGGTCACTTCGGCGCTGTCCCTCCGTGCAGGAGCTGCATCGCCACCACCGTGACTTCGCGAGACCTTGAGCATGACCCCGGCGCCCGCTAGATGCTGGTCACACTCACCCTTGGGTAGCAACACTGGTCGGGCGACATGGCCGCGCGTACGGCTTTCAAGCCACTCCCAAGCGGAAGCAAATCGCCGGACGCGGTCGACGGATTGCCGTTCCTCATCAACGATGCTGACCAAACGCCGAGGATTCGACCATGGCGCGGGGAACATCTCGAGCTGCTCTGGGTGGTCTAGCGAAGAGACCGCACGCCATTCGCTAAGCACCAACGGGATCACGTTTCCGCCACCAGCGTAATCAGATTGAGGTGATTCCTCGGGCACCCACGGGCCGAACATCATGCGCGCCGCATCCCTTGTCACGAGCTCACCCCCGCAGCCTCCAGCCGTCGAATCTGCGTCCAGACGCTTCCGGCCGACTCGGGTACATCCTCATCGCGTCGCTCGACCCTCTTCCGCTCATGGGTTCCCGTGATGTTTGATCGCGCTCAGGACGTGCGAGTGTGATGGAGAACCGTGACATTGTGATCAATGCCAACCGGGGCAAACCCCAACACTTGACCAAGAAAGCTCAGCTTCATCTGGTAGCTCGCCTCGATTGTTGCCCCCCGTCGAAATCCATGACCCTCGCCCTCAAAGACGACCAACGCATGGGGCACACCCCGGCGGTCAAGTTCTTTCGCCATTGACCGGGCTTGATCCGGTGGCACGACACGGTCTTCTTCTCCCTGGAGAAGAAGCAAGGGGGTCGTCATCCGACCGGCATGACCGAGCGGTGACCTGGCGCGATATGTTTCGATGCCCTCGGGATACGGAGCAACGACGGTATCCAGGTACCGCGACTCAAATTTGTGCGTATGTGCCGCCAATGCCTCAAGGTCGCCGATGCCGTAGTCACTCATTCCAGCGGCAAAAACGCCTGGACGAAAAGCGAGGGACGCGAGGGTGGTGTAGCCCCCGGCACTGCCCCCCATGATGCACTGACGCTTCGGGTCAATCCGACGGCTTTCAGCAAGAAATCGGACTGCCGAGATACAGTCCTCGACGTCGGTTTCACCCCACTTGCCATTCAATGCCCGACGGTAGTCCCTACCGAAACCGGTACTTCCACGGTAATTGACATCGACAATCGCAAAGCCGCGCGTCGTCCAGAACTGGATACCAAGCCTGTATCCGGAACCGACGGCACTCGTCGGACCACCGTGGCTCAACACGATCACTGGCGGTAATTCACCTGTCGGCGCAACCCATTCGGCACTTGTCGGCGCATAGAAAAGCGCGTTCGCGCGTGCGCCATCCCCAGTGACAAAACTGATCGGTTCACCAACCGAGACAGAACCCGAAGCGACCTGTACTGCACCCTGCTGGACCAGAGCGACCGTCGATGAAGGATTGGCATCCTCAAGGTCAAATTCGAGAAGCGAACCCGGGAGCGCAGGGGACGACGCAACCAATGCAAGTTTCAATCCGGAACTGGCAATCGGTGCCTGGATCTGGGATACCGGCAGGTTGATTACATATGCCATTCCCAACTGAACATCTACCCTGAATACGTGGCCGTCGGCACCATTCAGTGCGACCACCACCGCGCTGCCATCAGGCAGAAGTACGTATGGTGCCGAACCTAAACCCCACATCGGCCCGGCGCAGTCCTGATCGACCCGCCATACCGCAGCCAACGGCTCGGCCCCCCCAGTTGATCGGTGAAGGTTCCACCATCCTGTCCGGTCCGTCATCGCAAACAGGTCGCCATCACTATTCCACGCCGGATACGTCACCGCCTCCCCGTTGCCAGAACCGCCCGCAAGGAGCCAGGGTTCGCCAATGACCACGGCATTCACTTGGTCGAAATCGGCCACCCAGAGCGACGTGTCGTCCCACGGCATGTTCGGGTGGTCCCAAGCCACCCACGCGATGCGAGTGCCGTCGGGAGACACCGTCGGGCACGCCACGAAATCCGCGGGGGGGATGCGACCGCCATGATCACCGGTCCCGCCAGCCACCAGGTGAGTGCCCGGAGTGCCGTCGGTCCTGAAGGCGACGAGTTCGTTGACGACGTCCGTGGCTTGCTCACCTTCGTGGCGCTCCCTGACGGCGACAATCCAATCGCCGTTGGGGGTTACGACGCCATCCGCGTAGCGATGCCTGGCTGCGGTTTCTTCGGTCACGCCGACTGGATCACGGTCGCTTCCCGCTTGCCTGAAGACACGCTGCGTTACGAAGTCCACGAACCACAGTAACGGATTGCCATCTTCGCCCTGTGTAAGCCAATACGCGCCACCGCCGTATTCATGCACTCGCGATCGAACGTTGAACGGCGATTTCGTCCAGTCACGGACTAACCCACCAACGGTGCGCTCTACGACGACCACGCGCCCCGCGTCGGTCGGACGTCCCTCCAGCCAGAAGAGGGATCCGTTGGATGCATACGCCGGAGACAGGAGCTGAAGCCCGCCAGTCGCCATGTCTCGCGGAGCGATCGGCGAGTCCCATTCTCCGAACGGGGCCACTTGCTTCAAGTGCGGTGGATGCACGTTCCCTATCGCCACGATATGACCTTCCAAAGCCAACTGATGAACTCACGCAAGAAGAGTGTCCCTGAGTTTCTGTCGAGCCGTCAACGGTCACCACTGTGGTGGTCGGACCAGTCGCACGCTACCATGCGTCTCATGAGATATGGACACGTTGCCGGTATCGACCGACCCGTTGCGCGGATCGTTCTCGGGTCGACCTCATTTGCCCAGGGCCGCGCTGACCTCGCCAAGGACCTCATCGAAACGTACCTCGCGGCGGGCGGAAACATCGTCGACACCGCCGCAATCTACGGCGGCGGTTGGTCTGACAGGAACATCGGCGAATGGCTTCGCACCGGAGGACGGCGTGAAGACATCCTGATCCTTTCGAAGGGTGCACATCATGACTCACGGGGAGACCGCGTGAGCGCTACCGAAATCAGCTACGACCTCGGGTTGAGCCTTGAACGCATGGGCACTGATCACGTGGACTTGTATGTCCTCCACCGGGACGATCCGAACGTCCATGTCTCAGAAGTCATGAACACCCTGCACCACCATCACGCTCGCGGGCGGATCCGGGCAATCGGCGGATCAAATTGGTCGATTCCGCGTATTGAGGAAGCTAACGCGTACGCAAGGCAGCATGATCTCGTGCAATTCTCCGCGAGCAGCCCGAACATCGCCCTCGCCGTGGCGAAGGAACCGATGTGGGCAAACTGCATTTCGATCTCAGGGGATGAGGCGTCAAAGGCTTGGTACGGAAGCCACGCCATGCCCCTGTTCTCGTGGTCGTCGCAAGCCGGTGGGTTTTTCTCAGGCAGGTTCAGTCGTGATGATCATTCGAACGCCGACATGGTCCGGGTCTACTACAACGATGAGAATTGGGCGCGTTACGACCGTGCGGTCACTTTCGGCAACGAGCTCGGATTGACCCCAACGCAGGTCGCCCTGGCGTGGGTGTTGAACCAACCTGGCCTTCAGACCCACGCACTGGTCGGGCCCGCAACGGTCGAGGAACTTCAAAGCAGTCTTGCGGTTGCGGACCTCGAACTCTCACCGGAACAGGTGAGGTGGCTATCACACGGTGACCTGTGACCAGCGCAACTGACGAAGGTCCTCGAACCGTCGTCCGGCTCCACCTGAACCACTTCTTTCCAACGAACCCGTCGTCACCACTTCTACCGACCGAGACCATCCTCCTTCATGGCCTCGGGGTTTCCGGTGCGGTGTGGGCGGGGTTCGCCCGCAGGTTTCTTGCACGTCCGGTCATCGCCCCGGACCTTCGCGGGCACGGTGCGTCTGACCCGGCACCGTTGCCACACCAGTACACCCCGACCGACTACGCGGCCGATGTCCTGGCGCTTCTGGACGCTAGCGGAATGGGCGAACCGGGTACGGTCATTGGCCACTCACTCGGTTCGCTCATCGCACTAGCGATGGTCATGGCAGAACCCGCGCGGATCAGGCGACTGATCCTCATCGACCCACCACTCGATCCGACGATCAGCAACGAGGTGGTCGGAGAAGTCGCGCGTCTTCGTACCGTACCGCCAGGACCCCTCGAGGACTACTTGGCAACCTTCCACGGAGAGGTCGCAGCACGTTCGCTGGCACGTCTATTCAGATGCGCGGCGCCAGGAACCTTGGAGACCTACATCGCCTCCCCACGCGGCGCGCCTTGGGCGTGGCATGCCGCGTCCGAGCTCAACGTGCCTGTGCTGATCCTCCAAGCTGATGTGACCACCGACGGAGCGCTTGGAGATGACGCAGCCACGCGGTTCACGCGGCTGTTGCCTCGAGGGACGCTCATCAAGATTCCGGGCGCATCTCATGCCATCCATGCCTCACGCCCGCGTGAAGCAGTCGCCCACATTGATCAATTCATTGCGTCAACGTGATTGGAAATCCTCTGGTTCACACGCTCACGTTCAAGGCGCGGGAGACGAACCCCAAGCCAAGACCCCCGCCCGATCAACGAACCGAATGCATGGGCATGATCACGTGCGTGTAGTCCTCTACCCCAACCCCCTCGATGACCGCGGGGGAGAGCGGACCGGTCAACTTCAGGTGAATTCGGTCGGATTTCAACACACCCAGAACATCGGACAGGAACTCGGCACTGAATGAGATGTGTGTCTCATCCCCGGTGATCCCCGCAGGCATCTGGCTCTTGTTATCACCCACATCGGGTGCCGTCGCAGTGATCTCGAGCGTGCCCGGCGTCACCCCACCTTCGTCCCCAGGTTGAAGGTCCAGACGAACCACGTTCGCCGCATCCCTGGCAAAGATTGATGCGATTTTGATCGCCGTCGCCAATTCCGACCGTGAAATCGTCATCTCAGTGGTCGCAGTCTTCGGGATCACACGTTGCAAGTCGGGGAACTGGCCCTCAAGCAACCTGCTCACCAGAACGGTCTCACCATCAGCAGTTCGCACGCGGAATAGAACCTGGGTGCGGTTTCCCGTGACGCTCAATTCAACTTCGTCGTCGTCACCGCCTAGCAGTCGACCGAGTTCCGTGAGTGCCCGCGCGGGAACAATGATGTCTAGCGGCTCCGGCAAGCCGTGGTCGAGACGCGCGTGCCTGACGGACAACCGGAAGCCGTCCGCTGCGGCAAGCGTCAACTGCGCGCCGGACACCTTGACGTTCACTCCGCCAAGAACCGGACGGGACTCGTCACGGGCTGCACTGAATGCAACCTGATCGATCATCGTCCTGAACTCGCGCGATGGAATTCGAACCGCCGGACGGTCATCACCGGTCGCCAACGGCGGAAATTCGTCGGGGTCCATGCCCTTGACGTTTGCGCTGATGCGGTCGCACGAAAGGTGAAGCGGCGCCCCACGGGTCCCGCCATCGATTGAAACGTCCTTGCCAGACGGCAGCGAGTTCACGAATTCGGCTAGGAGGCGGGCAGGCACGGTCGCGCGTCCCTCCTCAAGTACCCGAGCGGAGATCCAAGTCGTGATCCCAAGTTCCAGGTTGGTCGCAGCGAGACGAAGTCGCTCACCATCGGTCGCAAGCAAGACGTGCCCAAGGACCGGCATGGTCGTCCGAGAACTCACGGCGCGGCCAACGGTAGCGAGGCCACGGCTCAACTGCTCCTGCACACAAGCGATACGCATCGGATCACTATTCCTTTCGGCAACCCGTCAGTACTGTACCGCGTGACGACGATGGGTTTGAAATCGAGCGACCCGAGTCCTCGTTTCTGTATCGATCGCGGCGTCAACCTTCTCGAATCGAACCTTGAGACCAGCAGACCTCCGTGATCATCTGGTCAAGGTTTGGGTCATCCTGCCGGAGCGCACCTATTCGTGCGACTGCATGCATCACAGTCGTGTGATCGCGTCGACCAAGATGGCGGGCTATCTCCGAAAGGCTCATGTCAAGCTGTTCCCGCATCACGTACATTGCCGCGTGCCGTGCCAGGGTGACATCGCGGCTCCGACCCGGACCTGACAGCATTGCTTCATCAACCCCGAAGACCGCGCTGATTGCCGCGAGTACTCGGGATGCCACCGGCGACACGGCACGGCGGGGATCTCTCGGCGCAAAGTTCGCCGGCTCTTCGCCAGTGCTACCTAGCCCTTGTACTTGGCCACCACGCGCTACCCCGTGGTCTTTGCTCGTCAGCCTTGCTGGACCTACAGATCGGACGGCGGGGTCTGTCGCCTGAGGTGGCCGCCCTATCGTCCCGGCCGCCCTCAGCCTCAGGAACGCTCCCTCAAGGTCGCGAACGCTCCCTCCCACTCGCTGGGCAAGGTGTTCCAGCGCCTCATCGGGTAGGGAAGGAACGACCCCCGTGGCACGCGCCCTCAGGATCGCAAGCCTGGTCTCATGGTCCGGCGGGGGCAACGGCGCAACAAGCCCTGATCCAAGGCGCGACGCGAGCTCCGGGTCGGTCTGGGTCAAATCGCCGATAGATCCGCGCGTAGTAACCACGACTTGGCTACCAGCATCCAGCGCACCGCAAATCAGATGGGTGGCGATCGCGCGGGGAATGGGTCCAGACGCCAACGCGACGTGCAGGTCATCTATGAGCAGCGCCAATGCGCGTCGTCCCCATCGACGGGCACGCGCGGAGGACTCACCCAAGTCATATCCGTCGAGCCCAAGGTCACTCACGATCGTGTACCCGTTGATGAGAAAGTAGCTTCCATGCATGGAGATTGCCGTCGCTCCGTGCGACACGAAATCCCCATCCCGAGATACCGACCCAACGGGACCAACATCCCTGCCCAGATCATCGAGCAATACGGAAGCAATAGCGCCAATCAGATGAGACTTGCCCGTCCCGGATGGTCCAACGATCGTGAGCGGGTTGTATTCCCGTCCCGGTGCCGATGCGACCGCCCGCGCCGCGGCAAGCGCAAATGAGCAGGTTGGCCCAGAAGTAAAGTTCGTGAACCTCCATCGTTGGTTAGGACTCGTCCCGACAAGGCCCCGTGCATCGATTGGCGGTCCGTCAAGAACCGCACGCAAGGTGTCTTCTAGCTGGCTATCGGGGGTTATCACGCGCGGAGTTGGTTGAGGCGCAACCGAGCCGTTGCTATCACCACGATTTGCCGACCCTAGATCGGTTGCGGGCGCGCTACGGTCATCAGGAACTGGCGTCGCCGTCGACAAATCGCGATTAGCGGTCCTCAGCGCGCCAGTGACTTCAACCTGAACTCGGACTGTCTCACCGAAAACCGTAGTCCAGGCTGCCTCAAGCGCACCAAGGCAATCCTGCCGGACCTTGTTCTGGGCCAACCTGTGCGACACGCCAACCACAATCACCGGGACAGTACCGTCGCTGCCGGGTGACACGGAAATCAGCAGCGAGTTCGCGAGCCACGACGCATATGTTGCGCGAGATACCGTCCGATCACATTCGACAACCGCAAGGACTTGAGACCACGTGGTTGCAAGCTCCGCGACCGCACCCTGAGCATTCGCCCCTTGGCTCGGGGAAATTGACCCGTTATGGGGCAATTCATCGTCACTTGCGACCCGAGCCTCTCGAGAGACTGCGTGAAGTCTCCGGTCTCGATTAGTCATGGCGGTCATGAATCTTGATTGTTTCCATTAACCGGCCTGTTCCGGCGCGTAGTGAGCCCGGGCAACGCGTAACAAGCCCGGAACGGCACAAGTGGGCGAGTACAGATTTGCTCAAGTTGGGAACGGACGGCTACGCGTTACGTTGCGTTGACATCGGCCGAAACACCGGTAACTGACCCTGAGAATCGAAAAAATCATGCGAATGGTTTCGAGTTTCGGGACGACCCAAACCGGCGGGTGAAGCGCGATTGCAAACCGATATCCGATACTCAAGACGATGAATACGCCCACGAGTGGCGAGCGGGATATTCGACTTGATGCCGGGACCGCGACAACCGGGTCCGATTCATCACGACCGGCGAGCAATGGTGCGCCTCCAGTCGAAGTCTCG
>DDYL01000057.1:11203-12508 GCA_002347925.1 Chloroflexi bacterium UBA2235
ACGGTCACTTTGGAAACCGGCGCCGAACTCCTGCGGCTCCTCATGTCCCGATACCGAGGCGCCGACGCGCCGCTCGGAAGGGCCATTCATCCAATGACAACGGTCCCACTCGGTCTCGCAATCGACGCCGCCATCGAGGCAGCAGGTGGGTACCGCCTGGAAGTCACCACTCTTCGCTACTCCTCGTTCTCGATGGAGGCACCTACCTCGAACCGACGTACGCTGACCGCTACGGCGGTTGTCACCTTGACCGGCCGACGCCACATAGAAGTTGCATGCACCGTCACAGAAGGCGAGCGCACGATACTTCAAGGCATTTTCGGGCTCGTGCGGGTTGTCCGAGGGAGGGCCTCGCGCCTAACTGACGTCGTCGGGGCACCGGACGGTCTCAGTGGGCCGCACAACCCAAGGTGAGGAACCAATCATGAGTCGTCTCGTACTGGTGACCGGCGGGGCCGGATTCATTGGATCGCACACCGTCGATCTCCTTGTCGCCCGGGGTGATACCGTCAGGGTGCTGGACGCACTCATCGAACCAGTGCACCAGGCGGGCATTTGGCCGGCGTATCTGTCCGAGGGTGTTCAGCGAATTCACGGGAGCGTCGAGGATCCGGCAACTCTTCGGGACGCCCTCGACGGAGTGGATGCAGTCATTCACCTTGCCGCATACCAAGACTACCTGCCCAACTTCAGCAAGTTCTTTCATGTCAACGCCGCCGGAACGGCACTTCTCTATGAGCTTCTTGTCGCTGAACCAACCCTTCGGCGAAACCTCCAGAAGGTCGTGGTCGCGACGTCCCAGGCGGTTTTTGGTGAAGGCCGCTACCTCTGCCCCGTCCACGGTGTGCAGTTTCCCGGTCAACGCACTTCGGCCCAATTGGAAGCAAGCGACTGGGAACCACGATGCCCGGTCGGGGGCGAACCCATGGTGCCCCAAGCGACGCGGGAGGACGACCCCCCACGACCGCACAACCAGTACGGAATTTCCAAGCTATCGCAGGAACTGATCGCACTCAATCTCGGGGCGCGGTACGACATTCCAACTGTCGCGATGCGCTACAGCATCACCCAAGGCCCACGGCAGAGTTTCACGAACCCGTATTCAGGCGCACTCCGGATCTTCGTGCAGCGTGTCCTCCACGGCCGCTCACCAGTGGTGTACGAGGATGGCATGCAGTTGCGTGACTACGTTCCAGTGTGGGACGTAGCACGGGCAAACCTCCTTGCGCTTGACGATCCTCGGGCCAACTTCCGCGCCTTGAACGTGGGCGGTGGAAAGGCAATCACCGTGCTTGAGTACGCGCA
>DDYL01000057.1:12553-16106 GCA_002347925.1 Chloroflexi bacterium UBA2235
GTTCCGTGTCGGCGACACGCGGCATATCCTGTCAGACATCTCGGGCCTCCGTGGCCTTGGGTGGGAACCGGTTCACACATTGGAAGAGGCCGCCGCTGCATATGCGACGTGGGCCCAGGCCCAACCAGGCTTTCGGGATTATTCCGAGCAGGGCTTCCGCACGATGACCGACCAAGGGGTCCTCCGCGACGCCCACTAAGCTCCATTTAGCATGGGTACGCACACTACCCCGTTGAAGGAGAACCACGCAGGGCGAAAGCCCACAACTGCACTCGCCTCAAGGCGCGCTTCGATCGCGGAAGGCGGTTCGCGTCGCCTTGCCTAGTCAGTGCAGCAATCGTCTGGTCAGTGGACAGTCCGGCCGAATGCATCGACCGGCAAAAGTTCCAGAGCCAATCCGGATTGAACCAGGTTTCCCTTGCTACGCGGTTCACAACCGGTCGAAGGCGCTCCAAATCCGGAAGCGAGGCCAGCTCCGGGTTTGCCATTTCATGGTTGGAAACCCAGGTCATTGCGAACCGGACCCCACCGACCAGACTGACACCCATCACGACCCCAGCGAAGACCAACGACGAAGCGATCGCAGCCGTTGGCGCAATCGCGCAGCATTGGCCGAAAAGGAACGCGTACGCGCCTTCACGAACGCCAAACCCTCCGAGCGATACCGGCACCAACTGGATTGCCGAGATAACTGGAATGAGCACGAAACAGACACCTAGTGATACCGGAGCGCCTACCGCCATGAAGCCCGCCCACGCCACCGCAATGACCAATGCCTGAAACACCACAGACAAGGCAAAGACCGCAAGGACGGTCCACGGGTCTGACAAGGTTCGCCCCAGCGATTCAACACTCCGCGCGATTGACCCGCGCCGACCCGCCTGTCCAAGCCGTCGGATCAGGTAGCCCCGGATCAGTGGGATCGAGAAGAGCGCGGTCAAGGCAATGAACCCGAACATGACCGCGCCGACACCCGATCCGACAACACCAACTAGATCCTGTCTCACGACGAGCGCGACCGATGCCGTTGCGCCCAGCGCAAGGCCAGCGAGCAACCTTTCTCCCGCAATCGAGGCGACCACAACCCCGAGCCGCCCGGTATGACGGCCGATTGCGTGAGCCCTCGCGACATCACCTCCGATATTTGAAGGCAGGAAATTGTTGAAGAAAAGACCGACCAGGTATGCGTCCGAGAGGCGAAACAGACTCACATCCTGATCGACTGCCCTAAGCAGCAGTTGCCACTTCCACGCACTAACAATTACCGCTGCGATGGTCAGCAAGATGGCGAGGCCGGTCGCCAATGGGTCGGCGTCGGTGACCGTTCGCCAGATGTCACCTCCGCCGAGCCGCCAGAAAAGAGCGCCCAGAAGCGCGATGCTAACGAGCGGGCGCACCAGCGCAGACCCCACCTTCCGTGCTGGGGTCACTTCCTGTCTCCTACTTGACCGACTTCGGGCCCGCCCACAGCACCTGTGTTGTCTGCATCGCCAATTTCCGCACCCGAGGCCCTCAGAGACGATGTCTTGACCCTCCTGAAGGTTGCGAGCACTACTCCAATCAGGCCAACAGCACCACAGACCCACAATGCAAGGCTCACGTCAGCGACCAGTTGACTACCAATCGCCGAGTACGCGATTGTCGCTGGCGCCTGACCTACCCCTGTTGCGAGCATGAACCTCGAAAGAGGCATGGGTGTGAGTCCGGCAGCCAGACTGACCGCCCGGAAACTCATCGGCGGGATAAGTCGGGCGACAAACACCGCCTGAGTCGCATTTCCCGTACTCCACCGATCGACGAGTGCCAGTGCATCTTCACCGGCAAACCGCGTCACAAACGGGCGTCCGAGCCTCCGCGCTAGGGAAAACCCGATGACCGAGGCGCACATGGCACCTGACCACGAAAGCAAGGCGCCCCACCACAAACCGTAGATAAATCCATTGGTAAGGGTGATTGCCACGGTCGGAATTGGCATAGGAATTGCCTGGAGACTCATCATTAGGAATGACACCACCGGTCCCCACGCGCCATAGCCCTTGACAAATGCCGCGAACTGCTCAAGACCGTCGAGCCCCGCTAGCCCCGCCCTGATCACCGCCCAACTGACAACCAAAAAGCTAATGGCGAGCCCGCCTACCAAGGTCAGGGCAGTGATACTTCTCACGCTGAGCTTTTGGGTTCGATCCGCTGTGCCGGCAACGATGATCCTGACCCCTAGCCAGGCAATTGGGAACCCGAGAAACGGGGCGCGCGAAATCCAGGCATAAGACATGTAATCGATGGACGGGTTCGCCTGAACAGGCGCTAGCATCGAAAAGTACGCGGCAAACGGACGGTACATGAACCCGGAAACTACGTAATACACGTCCGGAAATGACGGGAGCCACACAACCCCGGTCGCGTTTCCCGTTGCATTAATGACCACCACGAGGGATGTGAGCACGTACGCAAGCGAAACAAGCCCTAACAAGGCATTGCCCACCGAGGTCAGACCCCGGTGGGCTGGAGAAACCATCGCCGGCGGCTCTCCGACATCGTCAGGCGTTGGAGCGCCAAGTTCGCGGAACCGTTCACCGGCGGGTGGGTTGGCCATCTCGAAAAATTGTGCCTGATCTACGCGCCTTGGGTCTTTGGCGTTGCCTCGTCATTTCCCCATTCGACCCACGAACCGGCGTAGTTGCCAACTTTCGGGTAACCGAGCAAACGTAGCACCAGGTAGGAAACCGACGAACGTTGCCCAGTTTGGCAAAGTGCGTAGACTTCCTTGTCCTTCTTGACGCCCTTGGCCTCGTAGAGTGCGGTTAGGGCCTCCGGCTCGCGAAGCTGGGTCGCTGAACCAAAGTTTTCCGTCCACTCGATGTTGATCGCACCGGGGATGTGCCCGCCAAACTTGGTACGCACGTCTTCACCGCGGAACTCGGCAGGGGAGCGGGCATCAAGCACCACCTTGGTCGGATCACCGATTGCCAGGGCACACTGTCCCTTGGTCGGGAGCTTCGACGGGTCAAGCTTTGAGACGAACGTCGCCGCTGGCGCCGAAACTGGGTCGGTTGATGTTGAACCGCCCCAGGCCTTCAGTCCACCATCAAGAACCGCCACGTTGGTGTGTCCAGCGTATTCAAGTGTCCAAAAGAGTCTCGCGGCTGGTGTCTCCTTGCCGTTGTCGTAGATGACGACCCGCGAGGCGTTTGCGATCCCCTTCTGACCGAAAAGTGCCTCGAGCTTTTCCTTGGTATCCGGAAGGTTTTTCGCTTGTGCGGGATCGAAAGTCTCCACAACGGGTAGGTTGACCGCCCCGGGAAGGTGTCCCTTCTCGTAGTCGGCAGCAGGACGCGCGTCAATGATCCGCAGGCCGGCATCGGAAGCGTGCTGCTTGAGCCAATCGACGCTGACGATCAGGTTGGGATTCGCAAAGCCCTTGGGTGCAGATGCCGCCGCCACAGTTGCCTTGGTCGGTTCGGCGGCAGGCGCCTTGGTTGCAGCTGGAGCGGTCGTGGCAGTCACCGGAGCGGTCGTGGCAGCCGGCTTTGCTGGAGCGGCCGTCTCGCTGGAT
>DDYL01000171.1:0-3672 GCA_002347925.1 Chloroflexi bacterium UBA2235
CGCGATAGTTACCAGTTTCACGCTGGGAACCATCTTAGGGGCGCTGATCGCGTGGCCCCGGGCACCGAGGTTCCTGAAATACACGGTCCCCTTCCTATTGACGTTCTCAGCTGTGCCCTTCTACATCCTTGGCCTCATCCTGATCTACTTCTTCGCATTTCAGCTGAAGTGGTTTCCGATCGGCGGTGGCTACCCAATTGGAACCGTTCCAACGTTCACGTTCGGTTTCGTGACCAAGCTGATCTATCACGCCATGCTTCCATCCCTCTCGATGATCCTTGCGAGCACAGGCGGGTGGGCGCTAGGAATGCGCGGCATGATGGTCACCATTCAAGGTGAGGACTACATGAACTACGCCGAAGCCAAGGGCCTGCCCGATGGCCGGATCTTTTTTGGCTATGCGGTACGCAACGCGATGCTTCCTCAGACAACCGGTTTGGCACTGTCACTCGGACAGTTGATCGCGGGCGCCGGACTTGTCGAGGTGGTCTTCGGATATCCCGGTATCGGGTCGCTTCTTGGTCAGTCGATCACCCAATTCGACTACACCACCATCTACGGGATTGTCTTCTTCCTCATTGTGACCCTTGGAATCGTCCTCCTCGTCCTTGACCTTCTCTATCCCCTGATTGACCCGAGGATCAATTATGAGCAGGCATGACACGCCAAAGCGAGTGACGTCGTGAAAGGCTTCCTGAACTACGTCCGTCGGAACCCGAACCTTGGGATCGGAATCCTGATGTTCACTATCCTGTTCGTGTTCTGTGCGGTTGGATACTTCCGATATGACCTCACAAAGTCGGCATATCCCCTTGCCGCGCCGGCAAACAAGCCTCCATCATGGCAATACCCCCTTGGGACTGACAGTCAGGGGCGTGAACTTTACGCCGTCATCGTCGCCGGCACATTCCTGACATTGCGAATTGGCGTGACCGCGGGTCTCATCGGCCTTGCAACCGGAACCGTTCTCGGGTTCATTGCAGCGTACTTCCGCGGCTGGGTTGACGTGGTAATCAAGTCCCTCGTCGACATCCTGCTCACCATCCCCGGCCTGATGGTCCTGATCATCATTGCCTCCGCCACAAAGCAGGCAATGAGCATCACCCTCCTCGCGCTGATCATTGCCAGCCTTGCATGGATGGGCCCCACGAGAAACATCCGTGCCCAAGTGCTTTCCCTGCGGGAACGCCCGTTCCTCCAAGCTGCCCGCCTGTCGGGAATGAACAGCATCGAGATCATCTTCCTTGAACTCATGCCGAACCTCTTGCCGTATCTCGCCGCAAGCCTAGTCGGGTCGGTAACGGGAGGCATCTTCGCGTCAATCGGTCTGGAAGCGTTCGGTCTCGGCGCAATGCGCGAACCGACACTTGGAATGACCATCTACTGGGTCATCTACTACAGCGCCCTTCTCAAGGGAATGTGGTGGTGGGCGATGGCACCCGTCAGCGTCATCATCATCATCTTCGTCGGGCTATTCAGTATCGGCGCCGGTCTTGATGAACTGGCGAACCCGCGCACTAGGAGGGTGCTATGAGCGCAGGTTCCACTGGTCGTTCTGGCGTTGCGTCAGGAACCAAGCCGGTTCTCAGCGTTGAGGACTTGTGCGTTGATTACTACACGGATGCAGGTCGCGTCCGTGCCTGCGATCACGTGACCTTCAACTTGTATCCGGGTCAGAGACTTGGTCTTGTAGGCGAGTCCGGGTCTGGCAAGTCGACCATCGCGCTTGCGTTGATGCGCATGATCAAGCCACCTGGACGCATCTCCGGAGGACGGGTCATGGTCGGGGATGACAATCTGACCACGATGTCGGACGACGAGATCCGAAGCGCACGCATGCGCTTGATCGGTATGGTCCCACAGGCAGCCATGAGCGCACTGAACCCAGTCATTCGCATCAGGGCGCAGATCCAGGATGTCCTGCAGGTGCACGAACCGAACCTGACCTATTCCCAAGTTCAGGCCCGGATCATCGAGGTGCTCGAAGCGGTCGAACTCCGTCAAGAGGTCGCGAACCTCTATCCCCACGAACTCTCGGGTGGCATGAAGCAGCGCGTCTGCATCGCCATCGCCGTGGCACTTCGTCCAAAGGTGATCATTGCTGACGAACCCACCAGCGCCCTCGACGTCATCGTACAGCGACAGGTGATGGAGACCATCGGACGTCTGCAGCGCGAAATGAACATCGCGGTTGTGCTCATCGGTCATGACATGGGCCTCATGGCCCAATTCGTCGACCATCTCGCGGTCATGTACGCCGGGAAGCTGGCGGAAATCGGACCTACACCGACGCTTTTCGCCAAACCAAATCATCCTTACACCCACATGCTCATCAGCAGCCTTCCGACCCTCGGACAGAAGGGGGTATTCCGGGGAATCCCCGGCATCACTCCGTCTCTCTTGGCGTTGCCGACTGGCTGTTACTTCCGGACGCGTTGTCCATACGTCATGGACGTCTGTTCATCCCAGGCGCCGACCCAGGTTGCCTTTGATGGTGGGCACGTGGCGTCGTGCCACCTTTCCTCCATACCCGGTGGCCTGACCGGCAGGGTCGAGGCTGAGCGCGACGCCGAGGCCAAGCTGGATCCCGCAAACGCGGAGAAGGGCGCTGGCGAGGCCGGCCCCAATAGAACCGGAGGCTTCTCATGACCGCCCTCCTTGAGCTCCGCAATTGCAGCAAGGTCTACAAGAGCGGCTTTTTCTCGCCGAAGGTGACGGTTGCGCTTGATGACTTCAGTCTGACCATCGACGAAGCGAACCCGACAATCACCGCGGTCGTCGGCGAATCAGGTTCGGGCAAGTCAACTCTCGGTTCCCTCCTCATGGGGTTCATTGGTCCTTCCTCGGGTCAGGTCTTCTACCGGGGCAAGGACATGACAACCCTCAGCGGGGCTGAGAGATGGCAGTTTCGGCAGGATGTCCAGGCGATCTTTCAGGACCCGTTCGCTGCGTACAACCCGTTCTACACGGTTGATCACGTGCTCACGGTGCCCATCCGCAAGTTCGGCCTCGCACGGAACAAGGAAGAGGCGAGGGAGAAGATGGGCGAAGCCCTCCGCAAGGTGGGTCTCCGTCCTGAAGAAATCCTCGGTCGCTACCCCCACCAGTTGTCGGGAGGTCAGCGTCAACGCATCATCGTTGCCCGCGCAATGCTCTTGAAGCCGAAGATCATTGTTGCGGATGAACCAGTTTCAATGGTTGACGCATCGCTCCGCGCAACAATCCTTGAGTCCATATATACCTTGCATAAGGAACTCGGGGTTTCAGTCCTTTACATCACGCATGACCTCACGACCGCCTATCACGTCTCCAACCAGATCGTCGTCCTGTATAAGGGATCCGTGATGGAGGGGGGCGAAGTCTCGAACGTGGTGAAGCAGCCGCAGCACCCCTACACGCGCCTCCTCATCGACTCAATCCCGTGGCCGGATGTCAGCCTGCAGTGGGGCAAGGAACCGGTCATCAAGGACGACGGGTCAAGCCCCACCACAACGACAGGATGCAAGTTCGCATCCCGTTGCCCTCACGTCATGCCCAAGTGCCGCGAGGTTGCGCCAACGTTCTTCGAGGTCAATTCCCAGCAGGCGTCTGCGTGCTATCTCAGCGAAAGTTCGCCAGCCCTCGCCAAGTCAGACCTTCAACGTGTCTTGAACAAGGCATAGCTCGTAGCAC
>DDYL01000171.1:3703-4679 GCA_002347925.1 Chloroflexi bacterium UBA2235
CGTCCCATCACTCCGGACGTGGATAAAGGGAAGCGGCGAGCACCTGTGCCTGGGAGACCAGACCCTCTAACTCAACAAGCCCCTTCTGCCAGAAGGAAGCATCGGTGATGTCGATCCCGAGTGGTCGGAGGAGCGCCTCGGGAGTGTCGCTTCCGCCACGGGCGAGGAGCTCGGTGAAACGCGGAACAAACGATTGTCCCTCTTCCTTATACATTCGATACAACGCCAAGACGAGCAGTTGCCCAAACACATAGGCGTAACAGTAGAAAGGGGTATGAATGAAGTGGGGAATGTATGACCAGCCCCACCGATACCCGTCGGTCAGGGTCACGGAATCGCCGTAATACGCACGGTTTGCCGCGATCCAGAGGTCACCGAGTTGCCTCGATGTCAGGCGACCGTCTTCCCTTGCCGAAAACACGGATTGTTCGAACCGGGTCAGGACATTCTGACGGTAAACCGTCGCAAAACTGTCCTCGATCTTTCCGGCAAGCATGTTCAGGCGGATGCGTGGGTCGGTCTCTCGCTGAACCAAGCGGTCAAACACGACCATCTCACCAAAGACGCTCGCTGTCTCAGCGAGTGGCAGGGTCGAGTGATAATTAAATAGGGTCTGCTTCCTTGACAGCATCGCGTGCAGCCCGTGACCCAATTCGTGAGCCACCGTCATGACATCGCGAGGCGTACCGGTGTAGCTGCACAAAATCCACGCGTGTAGCTTCGGAGTTGGATACGAGCAATACGCGCCTCCCCGTTTGCCATCTCGGGGCTCAGCATCGATCCACCGGCGGTCAAAGAACTCGGTGGCGAGCGCGCCGAACTGCGTGTCGATTGCCCGGTAACTCTCCAGGACAAGGTCCCGTGCATCTCCCCACGGCATTGCCTGCGAATGCAATTCCAATGGCGCGTATTGGTCGTACACCATCATCTCCGGGAGTCCCAACATTGATCCCTTGAGTTTGAAGTACGACTGGGC
>DDYL01000171.1:4694-7983 GCA_002347925.1 Chloroflexi bacterium UBA2235
GGTATCTCATTGCCAAGATGTCGAAGAGACATCGGGTCGCGATACTTCCGTAACCGGTCCATCGTGCGCTTGTCGTGCACGAGTGTGTCGTACAAGTACGTCAGCGTTGGGCCCTGCTCCTCCAGTTTTGAAAACAGCGCGTCATGGCCCCGGCGGCGGGTATCCCGGTCAGGATCGTGAAGAAGTGCGAGAGTCTGCGCCATGTTGAGCTGCCTGACTTCGCCGTCACGCTCAACCGCGAAGCTCAGAGACGACGTCAACTCGGTGTGAAGCCGGGCCCACGCGCTGCTTCCCGTCACATCCTTCTCGTTGACGAGTTTCTCCTCGTCTTCTGAGAGACGGTGTGGTCTGAATAGCCGCTGGCTCTCAAGATGGTGTCTGTAAATCGCTAGGATCGGGTCTTTCACGATCCGACCTGCGTCTTCGTCTGACACTTCAAGCCACTCAAGACCAAAGAAGAGAAGCAAATTCCCGATGTGTGTCAGTCGATCCTCGACCTTCTGGCTGAGCGATCGTGAAGCTTCGTCCCGAGTGTCCTCGTCGTAACGCAAGTGCGCGTACCCGCTTACTCGCCATTGACGCTCATAGAGATCCTCGAGGGCGACAATGCCTTCTAGAAGATGATGCGGACTGGGCCCGCCGGGGACGGAAATCGTGCCCCGGTACCGAACCGCAAATGCTTCAGCGTCTTCATCCAAAGCAGTCAGCGAAGCCTGGATCTTGGGGTCATCGGGTCCCGCGAAAAGATCGGAAAGATCCCACCTCACACCGTTTGCCGATGCGGTGCCGGCCGCCGAACTCCCTGCGTCGGTCGCCGCAAGCCCACCTGAATGCTGAGCCGCCTTCCACGCGATGGGATTTTCTCGGGTGCTGAACATGACTTCGGTCACTTTCCAGATGAAGACACGCACGGTCCGACCGGCAACCCGCACGGACCCGTCACGATCAAATCTAAGGAATGTCGATGGTGCATACGGCCCGGGTGTTGGCGTCGCAGTACCACAATGCACCATCCAGATAGGTCATGCCGTGTGGCTCCGGCCCCTCCGAGGGACCATCACCCATCCTCAGGACACGTTCGGCGGTTCCGTCCAGGCGGTACCCCGTGAACGTCCGGTGTGACGTCTCAACAACCCAGAGCAAATGTCCGTCCCACGCAATTCCATGCGGACGGTTTCCCGGAGCAGGGAACTGTCGAAGGATCGCGCCAGTCTCAGGATCTAGCTGGTAGGTCGTGGCAGACGGAGGGACAGTTACCCACAACTTGCCATCGATCCACTCGAGACCGTGTGCACCACTCTTCTCAGACGCACCTGGTGTCGGCAAACGTCGCAGTTCCTGTCCGTCCGCCGAGTACCGGAAGAGTTCAATTGGCGGAAACGTTGAGGCAATCCAGAGAGCTTCCCCATCCCAAGTGATGCCACTCGAGTGGCTTGTGACGGTAGGAAACTGCTTGATGGCGTGTCCGGTCGCAGGATCAAGCAGATAGCACTCCAGATCGTGTTGGTCAATGACCCAGATGCCCGCTGATGTGGCCTGCATGCCATTCGGCTGGGGCCCCGGTGTATACCAGCGGAATTGAGCGTGTATTGTCTCGTCACGTACGGTCACGGCTTTCTTTCCTTCCTTCACTTCTCGATACATGGAGCTACGGTTCTGGTCCCGACAGGTCAGACTCAAGACGCGTTACCATGCTGTCCGGTGCCGACAGAGGTCGCCGACCTCATTCAACCACTCACCCGTAGTCGGAGTTCCCGACACTTCCATGCTACCCGGCACCAACGCACGGTGAACACAAACGATCTCCCCACGAAAGTTGCCTACGAGATGAGCGCCAACATACACCAGTGGTCTGGAGAATCGGTGTACGTCCTTTCCGACGACACCGGCGCAACCGCCCACGTGATCCCGGATGTCGGGGCAAACTGCATTGCGTTCTCAACACCTGTGGGTGCCACGCGCGCTCATCTGCTCTCCACGCCGGCATCCAGCGAAGTGCTTCGGGGGCGACCGACCTTCTGTGGCTACCCAATCTTGTCGCCCTATCCCGGGAGGCACGCCACGCCCTTCTCTTGGGATGGGGAGACCTATAACGTAGTGACTGTTGAGCGCCCCGGGGTCATGCTCCATGGCTTTGCCGCTCGCGCAAAGTGGGAAGTGGTGGATGCAAGTTCCGACACGCTGGTGTGCGTCCTCAACTCTGAAACCGTGCCGGAACGCGGCCTCTCGTGGCCATTCCCCTTCACCCTGGTCGCAACACATCGCGTGGCTTCAGGTGCGCATTCCCTCGTGCTGGAACTCACCAATCGTAGTGACTGCGAAATCCCGCACCTTCTTGGGCTCCACCCATATTTCCCACTGCGGTTCACCGCACACGACGCGTCTGAACACGACCTTCCCACGGCATCAGACCTCGTTGGACCTGATGGAATAGGGACGCGTGAAACCTGTCATCCCTGGGTACATGCCGACGACTGGTGGGAAATGATCGCCGGACTTGGAACCGGCCGAGTGGAGGATTTCACATCTGAAGCTGGCGCGCAGACCGACTTGCGCCACCCAAGGTCCGTTGCCGAACTCGAACGCACTCTCGCATGGTCTGGTGCACCAGGCGTCATCCCGCCCGGCACGGCCCCGAGACTGCCAGTCCTCCTCTACGGTGACCGCAGCGCCCTGTCAGGTGCGCGCGAAGGTCGTGCCCCTTGGGCGGCAGGTGGCATCACGAGCGGGGTCGATGACCTTGCTTCAGGGGTCCGCGCAACGCTTGCCACAAGCGCCGGTTTCCCCGCGAACGCGCTCTTTTGCCCGCCCGGTTTCCCCTTCATTTCACTTGAGCCCAGATCAGCCATGTCCAATGCGCTCGGGCTACATAGCAGCCACCCAAGCCTTGATACCGGGATATTCCGGCTCGCACCGGGCGAAACCTGGCGGGCGTGGGCACACCTCTCTGCCTCCGCCCTATGATGGCGCGGCCGATTACCGATCGAACGGACAACCGATCCGTCAAATTACCCTGCAAAGGAGCATGAACAATGACCACCCGCGACTCAGACGAGCAGATTGCCAGTAACTTGAAGCATGGTTCGGTCGCAACCCTGACCCACTGGCTCAACACGCGTGGATACCGGAATGCCTTCATCGGCGGGCTGCTTTCAGTCAATCCAGGCATTCGCATGGCCGGACCAGCGCGCACGATCCGGTTCGTCCCCGCGCGCCCCGACCTCGCCGAGATGTGGCCCGATCGCGAAACGAACCCGCACCGCAAGTGTGTTGAACACATCGGCGCCGG
>DDYL01000117.1:0-1047 GCA_002347925.1 Chloroflexi bacterium UBA2235
GGTGCGGAATTTTGACTTGGGCAACGCCTCTGCCGCGATGTTTAGCGCGCGCGCCTTTTGTAAAATGCCTGCCTCGGGATTGTCAGAGAGCACTAGCGCGATCTCAGCGTGGAGCCGCGTTTCTGCGATGGCGCGGGCGATGGCGGCAAAATTAGAGCCGCTTCCGGATCCGAGGATGCCGATTTTTGGGAGTGGCTTAAGCATGAGAGTTAGCCATTTTATGAATGATGGCTGTCGTGCTCTTACCCGGCACAAGCTCTAGAATTTCGATGGCGGCGCCGACCGCCTCAAGCGCCGCTCGCTCGCCCGGATCCAGCGCGTCCACTGTATAATCGCCTCCTTTCACGTAAAGCTGCGGCCGAATCTCTTGGATAACTTCCGTCGCGCGTGGAGAGTGGAAAAGCGTGACGAAATCAACGCAGGCCAGCGCCGCGAGAACCTCCGCCCGTTCGAGCTCCGAGTTGAGCGGACGCGTCGGACCTTTGAGCGCGCGAATGGAGTCATCTCCGTTGAGAGCGATAGCGAGGAGATCGCCTCGAGCGCGGGCCGCCTGAAGGTAGCGCACATGGCCCACGTGAAGGAGATCGAAACAGCCGTTGGTAAAAACCAGAACGCGCCCGCTTGCCTTGCATTGAGCCGACACCGCCGCGAGTTGTTCGACTGAAACAATTTTAGAGAATGCCATCAGGTGACCTTAGCGGGATCGACGGAGTCGCGCAACCTGTGGGTCGGCTGCTTGGGTGATGCGAGTATTTATCAATTTGCGCAGCAGTAACGTGGTTGGCTGAGCTTTTTTACAGTCGACTTCTTCCAAGGATGCGTCGAACAGTTTGTGATTATCGCCCTTGTGATGCTCTGTTTTCTTTCATTGCAGTCTTGGTTCGTCCGCTTCTTTCGACTCGGGCTTGCTTGCTTTTTTTGCTGGTGCTCTGGTGGGGTGAATGCGGTGGCGGGGGACATAAAAATCAATGGCCTTCATTTTACCCTCGGGGAACCGATTGATCATCCGGTGGCAAAGGTCACTATCGCCGAGTTGGTGCAAGGAGC
>DDYL01000117.1:1073-1355 GCA_002347925.1 Chloroflexi bacterium UBA2235
TAAGTTGGAGGCGCAGGAGTTCCGTGGTGTTCAGATTTTCGTGGGTGACGAAACTGCACCGCGTCTTGTGGCAGGGGAAGCGCTGCCCAAGGGAGAGATTTGGGAGCTGAAGCGGGTGCGTATCCGACAGGCAGAGGCGACACGGGAGTTTGAGGTGTGCGCGCTGAGTTTGGCAGGCGAGCGGGCTGGGGAGTTGAGCTCGGGCGGCGGCGGGGTGGTGTTGCGCTTAGACTTGGCGCAGCGGAGAGAGTGAAGGATTAAGATCGCGGAATGTCGCGTGGC
>DDYL01000117.1:1375-3237 GCA_002347925.1 Chloroflexi bacterium UBA2235
GCCGTTTTTGACTCCAGTGCCGTGGACCTCACTCACTGCCCGCAGGCTTCTCTGCCGGAGTTTGCTTTCATCGGACGTTCGAACGTTGGGAAATCCACGCTGCTCAATAGGATTGCGGAAAAGCGGGATTTAGCGCGGGTTTCGGACACGCCGGGTTTTACGAAAACCATCAACTTTTTCACGCTGAACCGCCGCTTGCGGCTCGTGGATTTACCGGGATACGGCTTTGCAAAGGCTTCTCAGGAGGAGCGCACGCGATACGCGGAAATGATCGAAGACTATTTGCTCAAGCGGCAGGCTATGGAATGCGTGTTTGTTTTGGTGGACTCTTCCATTCCTCCGCAGGCGGTGGATCTCGATTTTGTGCAATGGATCGGACGTGCTTCGAGGCCGTTCGCAATCGTTTTCACCAAGGCAGACAAGGCGAAGGGAAACAAGGCTGTGACGCATGTGGAGCAGTTCATGGCTGCACTCTCCGAATGGTTTGAGGACTTGCCCCAGATTTTCACCACGTCCGCAAAATCTCAGCAAGGCGTTCGCGAATTGCAGCAACTCATCGAGGACGCGACCACTCAGGCCGAGGCCTCCAACGGACACTCCCGATGACGCTTGCTGATCTGGGTTGGTGCGAATGGTTTGAGCAAGCGTTTGCTCCGCTTCAAAAGCAGGGATGGAAACCCGCCCGCTTAATTCGCGATAATCGAATCACTTACGGCGCGCTGTTGGGCGACGGAGAGGAGCGCGAAGTCGTGATGGGTGGGAAGGTTTATCATGATGCCACTTCTGACGCGGAGTTGCCCGCAGTCGGGGATTGGGTCGCACTGGAATTGGGCGGAGAGGGGGAGGAGACGGTCATCCGTGCCAACACCCACTTGCGTGGAAAGACACGGATCGGGCGAGGTTGCGTTGTTGGCCCGAACTCGATCCTCACTGACGCGACCATTGGCGATGGGGCCAACGTCGTTGCTTCGGTCATCGATGGCGTATCCGTTGAGCCGGGATCCCGGATTGGTCCATTCTCCAATCTATGCGGCGCGGGGGGCGCCGTTCCTCGCCGCGTGTAACAGTTACGCCCGTGAGTGAGACTGGGGTTCTCCTGCGGCCGCATGGTTGTTCAGGTCCGATGCATTTTCCAGTTGTGCCCGGCTTGCCGGATGGAAGGAACGCAAGTTGATGGCCGCGACGGTGCAATCGTTGGTCGAACAACAGTCCCGAACGGCCGAATTCATCCTCGACCAGGGCATGCCGCTTGATGGCACGGAGCGCGAAATGCTTGTCTTTTCCGGTACCTCGAACCCGTCACTGGCTGCGGAGATCTGCCAGCACCTCGACATGCGCCAGGGGGGTGCCCTTGTCTCGACGTTCAAGAATGAGGAAACCCGTGTACGAATAGAGGAAAACGTGCGCGGTGCGGATGTTTTCGTGGTCCAGTCGACCTCGTCGCCGGTTGACCACCACATCATGGAACTCCTTCTCATGATCGATGCCCTTCGGCGCGCCTCGGCACGCCGCGTCACGGCGGTGATCCCGTACTACGGGTATGCCAAGCAGGAGAAGAAGCTCGCCGGTCGTGAACCGATTTCGGCCAAGCTCGTCGCCAACCTCATCCACACTGCCGGTGCGGACCGCATTGTGGCCATTGACTTGCATTCACCTGCCATTGAGGGGTTCTTCGACATCCCCGTTGATCACCTGCGCGCCAATCCGATCATGGCCCGTTGGGTGCAGGAACATCTCGCCGGATCAGACCTTGCAATCGTCAGCCCGGATTCCGGCGGGGTTGCTCGCGCGAACGACTTCCGGCTTCGGGTCGGTGGCCAGCTTGCCATCGTTGCCAAGCAGCGTCCCCAGCCGGATGTCGC
>DDYL01000117.1:3246-7313 GCA_002347925.1 Chloroflexi bacterium UBA2235
GGCACCCTTATCGAGGCGGCCGAGATGCTCCGTTCACGCGGCGCAACCGAAGTCATCGCCTGTGCAACCCATGGCATATTCGCTGGCGACGCGGTCGATCAGATTGATCGTTCCTGCATCTCCCGGGTGGTCACAACGAACACGATTCCGCTGGCCGCCGGGGTACACTCCGAGAAGATCATCCAGGTCAGCATGGCCCCGTTGCTTGCCGAGGCCATTCGACGCATCCACCACCATCATTCGGTAAGTGCGTTGTTCACATAGGCGACGGCGGGATGCGTGGACCGCCTTCCCGGGACGTAGACAGGTATTAAACGCGGCGTGCGGATTCTAAATAGCCTTCTTCTGGCCACCTTGGCCATTGGCGTGTTCGTCCTGGTTGTTCCCGACGCCGTCGTTGGCTCAGTCCCCCTGGTCCGGGGCATCCGGCTTGAACTCGGCGGAGTTCTCCTTTCAATCGGTCTCCTCGGGCTTGCCGGAATGCTTGCCACCGTTGAGGCTGCGGTTGGGGCGACCCGCCGTTCCCGCCTGTTGCAAGTCTCCGAGGATGGCTCGGGCCGAGCCACGGATCTTCGCCTCATCCAGGCCAGGATGGGCGAACTCGGCGCGGTCACCCGGCTGTTCCTGGCCTTCGCCATCGCGACTGCGTCGGTGCTTCTCGTTTCGGTCGCCGGTGCCGATCTCGCTTCGTCGTTTGGTTGGGTGGGTACGTTGTTCGTCATCGTCGGCGTGGTCACGCTCGTTGCCGTGCTCTTTGGTGACCTCATTCCGCATGCGGCCGGTGTCGCGAACCCCGAACCGATCGCCTTGGCGCTGACTGGCACCGCAAGGGTCTGCCTGGTGATCGGCGCACCGATCTTTGTTGTCTTGCGCTTTATCGCGAGGATGATCCTGCGTGCGCCGGTCGAAATCGGTCACGCACGCGGGTCGGCGCCTGCCGTGTCCGAGGCCGGCATCATGCGTCAGGTCAACGTCGCCAAGGAGGAGGGCGTCTTCGAGGCCGACCAAGGCGCGATGATCGAATCGATCTTCACGCTCAATGACACCATCGCCCGCGAGATCATGGTCCACCGCATCGATATCGTCGGTGTCCCCACAACCGCGTCAGTGGCCGAGGCCGTCAAGCGTGGTCTCGACGCCGGACACTCGCGAATCCCCGTGTACGAGGGAACGGTCGACCAGATCGTCGGGATCTTCTACCTCAAGGACGCCCTACGGCTCCGCCGGATCGAAGACACCAGATCCGTTGGCGAGATGATGCGCCCAGCCTATTTCGTGCCGGAGACCAAGAAGGTCGACGACATCCTCCGGGAGATGCAGTTCCGGCGCATCCACCTCGCGACGATCGTCGATGAATATGGTGGAACCGCCGGCCTCATCACGATCGAGGACATCCTTGAGGAGATTGTCGGGGACATCCGCGACGAGTTCGATATCGAGGAGCCTCCGGTCCAGCGTCTCAGTGAAGACATCGCGGTCGTGGATGCGTCTGTCGCGCTTGATGACCTGAACGAAATCCTAGGTCTTGAACTTGCCTCCGATGATGTGGACACCCTTGGTGGCCTTATCTACGAATCCCTCGGACGTGTCCCGTCGGTTGGGGATGTCATCAGTACGCCGTCGGCACGTCTCGTCGTGGAGGAAGTGGACGGGACGCGCATCAACAAGGTGCGTGTCGTCAAATCCGTGCCCGGGTCCGCGCCCACCGCTGCTCCGGTAGCAACTGACCCCTCGACCATTCGCCCACCGACCGGAGACTGACCGCACATGGCAGTTCATGAGCTCGATGCAGATGTTGAAGCGCGCCTGATCTGCGCCGCCCGTGACGTCTGGGCCCGCGCGTACGCACCGTATTCAAAGTTCAAGGTTGGGTCGGCGGTCCTTGCCGCCATGCCGTCGGGTACCGAAATCTTTGCCGGGTGCAACGTCGAGAATGCGAGTTTCGGCCTGACCATCTGCGCCGAACGCAACGCGGTCTTCCAGGCCGCCGCCTCCGGTGCCCGGTCCATAATCGCGGTTGCCGTCGTCACCGATGCTCCGGTCCCCACCATGCCGTGTGGTGCGTGCCGCCAGGTCCTCCGCGAGTTTGGCCCGGACATGGTCGTCGTCGGGGCGACGCTCGGGGGACTGATCCGTCACTACCGGCTATCACACCTCCTTCCCGAGTCATTCGGTCCCGAGGACTTGCCCGCCAACTGACCGTTCCCGCCACACCCGCGCGACAGGACCACCACCATGCCGGCCGATCGCCTCTACCGCACCGATGCGGTGGTCCTGCGCCGTCACAATACTGGTGAGGCGGACCGCATCCTCACCCTCTTCACCCCCGGCCACGGGAAGGTCCGCGCCATCGTCAAGGGTGTACGTCGTGCGAAAAGCCGGATGGGCGGTCACATCGAACTGTTCACGCACGTCAATGTCCTGATTGCCCGCGGCCGGTCACTCGACATCGTGACCCAGGCTGAGATGCGCCACCCGTTCGGGCACCTGCGGGACGACCTCTGGAAGACCGCCTACGCGTCATACGTCGCCGAATTGATCGATCACTTTGCCGAGGAACGCCACGAAGGCCCAGAGAGCGATGACCTCTTCACCATCCTCGTGGATGCCCTCGGGTTTTTCGATGCGCTTCCGGGACCGGACCCAGTCGACGGATCATCAGGTGCAAGCGGGCCGGATGCCCACTTGGTGGCCCGCGCCGTCGAACTCAAGGTCCTTGCTGTCCTCGGATACGCGCCGGAACTCTTCAATTGCGTGCATTGCCGGACGCGCCTGCAACCGGGTGAGAACCGCATCAGTGCACCTGCGGGAGGCGTCCTTTGCCCGGAATGTGGACGGCGCGACCAATCCGCCCGCGTGATGACCGTCAACGCCATCAAGGCGATGCGCCTGCTGACATCCGAACCGTTGTCGGTCGCGCGCCGCCTTGTCCTCACTGAGCGCGAACACCGTGACATCGAACTGGCATTACGGGCCCACCTTGCCGTGACCCTTGAGAGGCAGCTCCGGACGGGTGACGTCCTCGATCGTCTCCGGGCCGCATTGCCGTGGCGCCCCCCGGGAAGTCCGTGACCGGGGGCAGGTCCCGATGCGAATGCGACCATGGGTCGATATGGGGAGAGGCATGCGGCGGGTATCATCCCCCACGTGACCACGCCGGTGCCTGCGCCATTCGGCCTCAATCGGGCAATCGCCGATCTCCGTCCCTACGCATTCACTCAGTTGCGCGCCCGGCAGGACGAACTCGCCGCCCAGGGCGTGAGACTGATCAACTTCGGCGTTGGCGATCCCGAGGACGAAACCCCGCAATTCATCCGCGATGCATTGGTAGCGTCCATAAGCCCGGCGAGCCGGTATCCAACCGCCGCCGGTCTTCCCGCCCTCAGGCAGGCAATTGCGTCGTGGCTTGGCCGCCGTTTCAGCGTAACGGTCGACCCTGAACGCCACGTCCTGCCCGCCAACGGAGCCAAGGAAGCCCTCTACAACCTCACTTCACTGGTGCTCGATCCGCCAGGCACCCCGGGACGCCGTGACCTCGTAGCCGTTCCCGAACTCGCCTACCAGGTCTATGGCGACAGCGTCATCCTGCACCACGGTGAGGTCTTTCCTCTTCCTCTCGGTCCCGACTGGCTACCTGACCTGGATGCGATCACGCCGGAAATCGGCCGACGCCTAGCAATCCTGTGGCTCAATTCGCCACACAATCCCACCGGTTCGGTTGCTCCCGTCGCGCACTACCGTCGTGCCCTGGACCTTGCCCATCACTATGGCTTCCTGGTCGCCTCGGACGAGGCGTACAGCGAACTCTGGTTTGACGCGCCGCCGGCGGGGTTGCTGCAAGCTTGCACGGATCCCGACTTCTCCCATGCCATCGCGGTGAATACGCTTTCCAAGCGAAGCAACATGACGGCGTACCGTTCGGGACTCATCGCAGGTGATGCACGCGTCGTCGCCGCGATGAAGAATGTGCGTCCACGAATCGGGGTCGCCACCCCGGAGTTCATCCAGAAGGCCGCCATCGCCGCGTGGAACGACGAGGTGCACGTCGAGGCCCAACGTGCGCGGTA
>DDYL01000117.1:7351-8331 GCA_002347925.1 Chloroflexi bacterium UBA2235
GGGTGCCTGATCGGGTGCCCGGACGCGACGCACGCGTCTTCGCGTCCGAACTCCTGGATAACGGCATCATCGTCCTGCCCGGCTCGTTCATGGGCCCGCGGGGCAGCGAATATGTCCGGCTTGCCTTTGTGCCAGCCATCGAGACGTGCCGGGATGCTGTCGCCATCCTCGACCGCATCTTGTGATCCCATCAGCCAAAGACCACGCCTGCCGGAGATGCCCGCAATGACGAACGATCACCTGCCCCGCACCAACGATGAGTTCCGTGCCTTTGTCGCCAGTGTCGAGGCGCAACCCGGCTACCAGCGACCGGTTGCCTTTGCGGTCGGGATCGCGTCGTACGCCATCGGCGACTGGGACCATCCCGGTACTGTCGTGCCCGGTGCCAAGGTGCTCGATACGTGGTACCCGGTCGTCAACCGTGAGGAGAATTACGGTGCGGCTGCCGTGCTTGCCCATGTCACCGGGCACCTCTCAGGATCCGGGACAGTCTCCCTGACGCTTGAGATGCTCGATCGCGCCCTCGCCTGCTTCGCCTGCTTTGCCGGTGACGGCAAGCGCCACGCGAACATCGAGGCGATCCAGATGGCGCGCGATGTCCTTGCCGCTCCTGTCTCTCCTGACCCCCTTGCCGTGCCTCGCGCACCGGTGGTCAGCTTCGTCGGCGCCCTGGAAGACGCCCCGGCCGATGCATCGGGTGTCTATCTCCGTCTGCACCTCCTTTCCGCCCGCAAGGTGCAACCCCATGGCCAGAACCTGGCAGGGATCTTCGGGCTTCTGAACAACGTGGTCTGGACGGATATCGGTCCCTACGACCCCGACACATTCGATCGTGTATCGATGCGTGCACGCTCCCACGGTCGGGCCTTGCGCGTGAGTGGGGTCGACAAGTTTCCCCGCATGACCGACTACGTCATTCCATCGGGCGTCCGCATTGCCGATGCCGACCGGGTGCGTCTTGGGGCGCACCTTGCATCCGG
>DDYL01000153.1:0-130 GCA_002347925.1 Chloroflexi bacterium UBA2235
CCTCACGAGCCGTGGAGACCATCGCCGGCGACGGGTCCGGTGACGCCAGCAGCGTAGCGATGTTCAGACGGTCAGCACCCTCCGACCCGGCAAGCGCCACGAGTGTCGGCAATGTCTTCTTGCGGCGCGC
>DDYL01000153.1:161-2521 GCA_002347925.1 Chloroflexi bacterium UBA2235
AGATCGCTTGTCGGCTTCCCAGTGCGATCCGCATCCCCCCAGATACCCAGGATGTCATCCCTGACTTGGAACCCCAACCCCATCGCAAATCCGAAATCTGCCATCGCCGCGACCTTCTCTGACGACGCACCCGCAACCTGCGCCCCCATTGCCGTCGCACAGGAGATCAGCGCGGCCGACTTCCTGGCGATCATGTCGAGGTACGCCTCAGGCGTCACATGCGCCAAGCCCACAAATTCAAGGTCAAGGTGCTGACCCTCCGTGATGATCAGGCTTGTCCGCGCCAACCGCCTCGCGAGGTCGGTGACGAGTGCCGGGGAAACGCCCTCGTCGACAAGATCAAGGAGTGCAAGCGTGGAGAGAACGTGCATGCCATCGCCGGCGTTGATCCCCTGCGCTTCCCCCCATACCTTCCATACCGTCGGGCGGTGATGCCGGTGCGTGTCGCCATCTTCAATGTCGTCGTGGATCAATGTGAAGTTGTGGAGCAGTTCCAGCGCTACCGCGATCGGAAGTGCCCGCGAACCATCGACCCCGCACGCCTCGGCTGCCAGGATCGCGAGCAAGGGACGAAGGCGCTTCCCGGTTGGTGATTGCGCTGGTTCAAAGGCGTCATCGACCCATCCGAGGTGGTACCGCATCATGCCGTAATGCGACGGCGCTCCGGCAATGAGATCGGCGGTCGGTTCGGCGACTGGAGACGTTCGCGTATTTGGCGCATGTCGAGAGACGACATCGCGCATTCGCGAATCGATCAGCCCGATCCAACGTGAGCGTGCACGCTCAAGACTGCTCATCGCAACACCCCCCGGGGTTCCATTCCCCACCCCATCGCCCCGTGATCTGTAATACGCTGCGCTTGGCCCACCCCATCGNNACCCCATCGCCCCCTGATCTCTGTACGCTGCGCTGCACGCCATCTGACGACCGACGAGGGTCAACCGGCCGACACCGCGAATGCCAGGCGCGCATGCGGGCCCGTCTGCCCACGGATCATGTCGGTGACGAAGCAGGGTTGACGTTCCGGATCAATCCTAACGGTCAGCGGATCGGCGCTGACCGGCTTCGACTCACGCTGACAATCACGAACGTCCAAGAATGTCAGTCAGGAGTTCACGCACCGAAGGGCCCAGGTCGGGGTGGCGGAGAGCCATCTCCACACTTGCCCGGAGGTAGCCGAGCTTTGTCCCGCAGTCGTACCGAGTCCCCACGTACTCGCACGCAAGTACCGTTTCCTCGGCGAGGAGCCGGCGAATCCCGTCAGTCAACTGGATCTCGCCCCCCGCACCCGGTGTGGTCTCTCGCAGCTTCTCAAAGATGGTCGGCGTCAGGATGTACCGCCCCATGATGGCCAGGTTTGACGGCGCCTTGCCCACTGCAGGCTTCTCCACCATGTCCTTGATCCGGTGCAGACGGGGACCAACGCTCTCGACGTCCAGCACCCCGTACCGAGAGACATGCTCCATCGGCACCCGCTCGACGGCGATCACCGAGCACCGGTGTTCGTCGTAGACCCGCATCAATTGCGCCATGACCGGGTCATGACCTCCGTCCATGATGTCGTCGGGAAGGAAGACTGCAAAGGGCTCATGTCCGACAAGCGGTTCTGTCAAAAGGACCGCGTGGCCGAGACCGAGAGCGTGGGCCTGCCTCACGTAAGACATGCGTGCCATGGAAGCGACCCCACGGATCACCGCCAGATTGGCCTCATCGCCTTTACGCTCAAGCACGTGTTCGAGCTCACGGCTTGCGTCGAAGTGATCCTCCATTGCCCCCTTGCCTGCCGCGGTGATCACGACGATCTTCGAGATTCCCGAGGCGACGGCCTCTTCAACCCCATACTGGATGACCGGTCGGTCTACAACGGTGAGCATTTCCTTCGGGACCGACTTCGTGGCCGGAAGCATGCGCGTGCCGAAACCTGCCGCTGGAAAGACTGCCGTTCGGACTGGCCCGAACGTGCCGGTTCCGGGAGTTGATCCGGCGGGAAGTTGGCGCGTCGTCATCTTGAATGCCCTCGGGTCTGTGTAGACTGATCTCGACTTTGGACGCACCGTGCCGGCACCTCACACCCCCCACCCCATCGCCCCTTGATGCTTATACGCTTCGCTTCGACCCGGGCACGATCCATGCAGCTCATCCACGTCGCTCAGTGCGGGTTAGAACGGGACACGTCCCCATCGTGTATCCAACGGACCCGACCCCCAAGGTTCATTCCCACCACCCCGTCACTCCCTGATCTCTACTACGCTGCACTTGGCCCACCCCATCGCCCCCTGATTTCTACTACGCTTCTGCGCCCAGTAGGATGGCTCCGACAAGCGACAATCAGGAAGTTGCCACGTCTCGAAGGATTGCGG
>DDYL01000159.1 GCA_002347925.1 Chloroflexi bacterium UBA2235
GGGGCGGAGGGTTTGGCTGCGGGACTGCGGGACCGTGAGAGGTACACTTGCCGGACGGGCCTTTGTGAGCGCAGCGGGCATATAAATAAGGGGGCGAAGGGGTGCGGGTGGTATGGACCTCACCTGCGGGCGCTGGAGAGGGGATGCCTCACCACCCCATCGCCCCTGATGAAAATACGCTTCGCTTGGCCCACCCTTGATGTACATGCGCTTGCCTAAGCGTTCACGACGAGCAGAATGATGTCCGGGCCGTTGAGCGCGTTCCTTGGTTTGTTTTCCAAGGACATTGGCATTGATCTCGGGACCGCAAACACCTTGGTGTATGTCCGCAACAAGGGTGTGGTGATCTCCGAACCCTCGGTTGTGGCGATGGACAAGCGAACCGGCCGCGTCCTGACGGTTGGGACCGAAGCCAAGCGAATGGTCGGACGCACGCCGGCGAACATCGTGGCTATCCGTCCGCTGCGTGACGGGGTCATTGCGGACTTCGAAACCGTCGAACACATGCTTCGGTATTTCATCGGCAAGGTGCATGACCGTTTCCCGATCACTCCGCGTCCCCGGGTCATCATCGGTGTGCCTTCCGGTGTAACAGAAGTCGAGAAGCGCGCTGTCCAGGATGCCGCGGTGAATGCTGGTGCCCGCGAGGCGTACCTCATTGAAGAACCGATGGCCGCCGCGATTGGTGCGGGCTTGCCGGTTCACGAACCGGCGGGGAGCATGATTGTTGACATCGGGGGTGGTACCACCGAGGTTGCGATCATTTCCTTGGGTGGAGTGGTGCTCTCCCATTCGATCCGCATCGGTGGTGACGAGATTGATGAGCAGATCACCCAGTTCGCCCGGCGGGAGTTCGACCTGCTCATCGGGGAACGAACCGCGGAAGAGACGAAGATGACGGTGGGATCTGCCCACAGTCTCTCGACGGTCCTGCGATCCCTCATGCGGGGTCGGGACCTCGCGACCGGTCTGCCCAAGGAAATCGAAGTCACCGACGGGGCAATCCGCGAAGCAATCGCCGGGCCGGTTGGTCTGATTGTCGATGCGGTGAAGCGATCAATCGAGGAATGCCCGCCGGAACTTCTGGCTGACATCATGGACACAGGGATCATTCTTGCCGGTGGCGGCGCAATGCTGAGGGGTCTGGACGTGCGTCTCTTTGAGGAGACGAAGATTCCCGTCCACATTGCCGAAGACCCGCTCTTGTGCGTGGTGCGAGGGACCGGTGCGTGTCTGGAGAACCTTGAGGTTTACCGAAAGGTCTTCGTGGCGGATCCGTACGCCCGGCTGCGCACGTGACCACCGGGACCTTCAGTAGGATTTTCGCCTGGACGCCCGGCGACCTCGCCTACCCCACCCACTCCCCACCCGACGTGGGCAGGTGTTCTAGGCGTTCGCGGCGGTGGGAAACGGGTGGATTCGGGCGCTCGACTTATCCGCGGGCATGCGTGCCCACAATTGCTTCACCGGTTCCACTTTCGCGCCCGATGATCGCGCGTACCCACCCAGACACCCCGCCTGATGGAGATGCGGGCAGGGATGCCCGCGGACCGGACGCGCGACATGAACCGGGTGGGGGGGGGTAGGTGTCCTCGTCGTTGCGTCAGCTCGTTGTCTGGCTGGCGCTCACACTCACGGTCGCGGCGTTGACGTTGTACGCCGGGCAACGGGGATGGCTTGATACACCTCGCGACCTCATCTCCAATGTGGTCGCACCCATGCAGGGTAGGGCTAGCCAGGTTGGCGAGGCCATGTCTGGTGTGACCGGTGGATGGACCGATGTTCGCCCGCTTCGTGATGAGAACGCACGCCTGCGGGACCAGGTTGATGACCTCGTCCGGGAGAACATCAGGCTGCGGGCATCGGATCTCGAGAACCGGGAACTCCGTGAACAATTGCACTACGCAGAGGCGAACCCCGGGTTCTCACTCGTGGGAGCACAGATCATCGGGTTCGACCAGTCGGCAATCACTGGTTATGCAACCATCGACCGAGGTGGTGATGCCGGCATCGAGGACGGGATGCCGGTGCTTGCGACGGCAGGCTTGGCTGGCAGGGTGGTGTCGCACACGCGACGGACAAGTTCGGTCCTGCTGATCACGCATCCGTCAAGTTCGGTGAACGCGTATATCCTCGGAATGGTGGGGGCGACAGGAGTGGTCAACGGCATGCCAGACGGGCGGTTGCTTCTTCGCTACCTCCCACCATCGGAACGGGTGACCCCCGGAAGTGTGGTAGTGACGTCTGGACTCGGCGGGGCGTTTCCCCGGAACTTGCCAATCGGGCGTGTGGTGCAGGTGGAGTCCCGCGAAGTGGACATGTTCCAGCAGGCGATTGTTGAACCATTGGTGGATATCCGGCGCCTGCTCACCGTCCTTGTGGCACGCGGCTTCGTTCCGATCAAGAACTGAAGGCAGGGACGGAGATGGGTACGCGATGGTGGATTCCACCCCTTTGGCTGTTCGCATGCGCGATCATTCAGTCCTCTCTCATCCCTGCAGTCGGCTTCCGGCTGGTGCGTCCCGATCTGGTTCTGGATACCGTGGTGATCTGGGCGGTGACTCGTGGCGCGCGCGAGGCGCTGCCTTGGGGCCTGATGGGCGGGCTGATGCTCGACCTTGTTTCCGGAACTCCGTTTGGCACCTTGTCGCTTGTGCTGGTCATTGTCGCGTTCCTGTCAAGTGCCGGGGATATCAACCTCTTTCCGAATGCCCTGTGGCTGCCGATGGTCACGGTGTTCGTGGCGACCTTCGTGCACGCGATCATCCTGCTGATCGTGCTGCGTTCGCTCGGGATCCCGAACGACTGGTGGCTGGACACCTTGCGCACGGTCACTGCGCCGACGGCGGTCGTGAATGTCGTGACGACACCGCTGGTCTATTGGGTGGTGCGCAAGTTCACGGACAATGACCGGTCTCGTATCCAGATGCGGTTTGGCAGGCTCTGACGATGACGACGGCACCCCCTGCATTCCCGCCACGCCGGTCGCTTTCGATTGACCGGACGATCCTGTTCGTGACCCTGATGGTTGCGCTCGGGCTCGTCCTGATCGCGCAACTCTGGTACCTGCAAGTCGCCACGGGCGCGCAATACCTGGAACGTGCCGACACGAACCGGCTGCGGGTCGAAACCGAGAAGCCACTCCGCGGGGTGATCTACGATCGCAATGGCGTGGTGGTGGCGCGCAATGTCTCGAGTTTCACCGCGAGTATCCGACCGACCGACCTTCCCCGCGACCGGACCGCCCGGACTGACGTCTTTGCCCGCCTTGGGTCGATCATTGAGATGTCGCCCGATGAGATCGGCAAGCTTGTCGAACCGGGCCGGGTTGACCCGTTCCTTCTCACCCGGATCAAGTCTCCGATCACGCGTGAACGGGCACTGATTCTGGAGGAACAACACACGCGGCTTCCTGGCGTCGTGGTTCAGTTCACTCCCGTCCGTGAGTATCCGGTGGGACTGTTGTTCGGTCAGTTGCTCGGCTACACCGGGCCTATCCCGCCGAGCCAGGTGGATGCACGCGTGGCGTCCGGATACGGCCCGGATGAGTTCATCGGTCTTTCGGGTGTTGAGTCGAGTTTCGAGGATGAGCTCCGTGGCACTGCTGGTCGGCAACAGGTGGAAGTGGATGCGATGGGGCGAGTGACAAACGTCATCGAGACGTTGGCGCCGACAATTCCTGGTGCGAATGTTGTCCTCACCATCGATGGTTCGCTGCAGGAACTGGCGTCTGCATCGCTTTCACGGGGAATGAATCGCGCCAAGAGCCAGCAGGGTTCTCTGGTTGCCATGGATCCCTCGACTGGCGAGATCCTGGCGATGGTCAGTCTGCCCGGTTATGACAACAACCTGTTTGCGACCGGCATCAGCCAGGCCGAATACAGTCGCCTGGCGAATGATGTCTGGCGACCGCTCTTTGCGCATGCCATCGGTGGCCAGGTGCCACCCGGGTCAACGTTCAAGATGGTCACAGCCGCGGCCGCATTGCAGGAACGGATTGTCACGCCGACCACGAATGTCGCGTGTACCGGGTCGATTACGCGAAATGGCCTCCAGTTCCGCGACTGGACGCTTCAAGGTCACGGGCCAGTCAACGCGAGGCAGGCGCTCGGAGTGTCGTGCGACATCTATTTCTATTCCGTCGCCGGAGGAAATCCCTACTCAGGTCTTCAGGGACTTGGAATTGCACGCTTGGCAACCTATGCCAGGGCGTTCGGGTTTGGCGAGAAGACTGGTGTTCGACTTCCCGGGGAATCCGCCGGTCTGTTTCCGTCGCCGGAATGGAAGCGCCAAGCGAAGGGTGAGCCGTGGTACGTCGGTGACGAGTACAACATCGGTATTGGCCAGGGAGACCTTTTGGCGACCCCGTTGCAGCTCGCATCGATGACGGCGACACTGGCGAATGGGGGCACTGTCTACCGGCCCCGAATTGTCCGGGAGCTACGGGAGACCGGTGGGGCAACCCGGACGACCTATCTTCCAGAGGCGGTTCGGACCCTGCCGGTGAATGCAGAGTACGTGGCGGCTATCCGGGCGGGCATGCGCGATGTGACGAACTCTCCCTTGATCGTTCCGGGGTTCGCGGGGACGGCGTTCGCCCCGTTGCGAACCTACGGTCTCGATATGGCTGGAAAGACCGGGACCGCTGAGTTCGAGGGTCCCCGAGATTCGAAGGGGCGACTTCCCACACATGCACTGTTTGTCGGCTATGCGCCCGCTTCAGATCCCAGGATCGCGGTTGCTGTCTTTGTGTACGGCGGTGGCGAGGGATCGGAGATTGCCGCACCAATTGCCGGGGAGGTGATCCGCGCCTACCTTTACGGGGTTGCCCCGTCAATGTCCGTCGACAGGTAGCCGTTGCGGGTTCGGTTGGGACCACCCTTGGCGTTGGGGCGCCAGCGTTTCTGGGGCATCGCCGCCGGTGCCGGTAGACTCCCGGCAAGGCGTCATGCGTGAGGGAACGGCCTGATCGCCGGCGTTCCCGGGGTTCCGGACATGATCGCCGATGCGCTTGCACGTCTCAGGGGCGTGCGTCTGGCACGAAATGCAACGACCATCCTGGCGAAACTTCGATCCGATTCTCCTAGCCGTCTCGATCTTGCTGGTCGGGTACGGATTGCTGGTCATCGCCAGTGCAACGCGCGTCACGGATGTCTCCACGAGCCCTGCCTTGATTCGTCAGACGGTGATCGGGGGTGTCGGGGTCATCGTGATGATCGGGCTTTCATTCGTCGATTACCGTGCCATTGGCCAGATTGCGCCCATTCTCTACATCTTCATGTTGGTGGCGCTCGTGTTCGTGCTCATCCTTGGCACGTTCGTGGCGGGGGCGCAGCGCTGGCTTGACGTTGCTGGCATCCGGATCCAGCCTTCCGAGCTGGCGAAACTGATCATCGTGATCTGCATGGCGCGATTCTTTGCCGGACGCACGAAGGAACCAACCCCGAGCGAAGTCCGGGCCAACCCGTTAACCGGGATGTTCGCGGAACACGTCAGGACAAACCTGGTTGCCCTGGCGATCGTCGCGCCTGCGGTGGTGCTTGTCTATCTGCAACCCGACCTTGGCACGACCTTGGTCCTGATCGCGTCCTACTTCAGCGTTGCCTACTTTGCCGGTGCGCCCTACGCCATTCTTGGAGGACTGGCGAGCGTACCGTTGCTTGGTTTTCCGGTCGTGTGGCAGGTCATGAAACCGTACATGCGGCGTCGCATCACCTCGTTCCTGTCCCCAGACCGGGACCCATTGGGTGAGGGGTACAACCTGATCCAGGCGCGGATCAGCGTCGGATCGGGTGGGTGGTGGGGGCGTGGACTCGGGAACGGGACACAGACCCAACTGAACTTCCTCAGGGTGCAGCACACCGACTTCATCTTTGCGGTGATTGGTGAGGAACTCGGGTTCATGGGCGGTTGCGGTCTCCTTGCGCTCTACGCAGTCCTGCTTTGGCGATGCCTTCGGGCAGTGCATCTTTCTCGCGATGCGTTCGGTCGTTACCTTGCCGGTGGGGTCACCGGGATGGTGCTCTTCCAGGCATTTGTGAACATCGGCATGAATATCGGTCTCATGCCCGTGACGGGCATACCGTTACCGTTCATCAGTTTCGGGGGATCGTCGCTTCTTACGCTCTTCGCGTCTCTGGGCATAGTTCAGAGTGTCTTGGTTCACTCTCAATCGCGCCGTTACGACGCCCGGCCGAGTGTGGAGGTCCCCGCAAGAAGCCGTCTTCGGGCAGGTCGGTTTGCGTTGCCGTTCATCCCTGACGCGAGTGTCGCGTTTCCCGCGGTCACCCGGTACGACAGGATGGCCGAGCCGATTGTTGGGCGCGAGGAGACGGTACGTGCGCGCCCACCGGTCGGATCGCGAAGGATCCCAGATCCGTTAGGCGGTGGAGGGATCGGGGGGCGGGCCTAGGTGAACTGGGTAGTGGGGGTGGGTTCCGACGTCGTGGCCATACCGGTGCTGCGGCCTCCCCAGTTTCTCATGTTCATTTCGGCGGGTCCGGGTTGGTTTCGCCACCCTGACATCCTGTTTGCGCGGGATGGTGCGCAACCCTCTCATGCAGTGATCAAACCGGCAGCTGCCGGACAGCCATTCCATTAGGCGAACGGAGGCAGGTTCGTGGTCATGTCTACTGGTTCACGGGTCGTTGTTCAGGTTCCCGCAACATCAGCAAACCTTGGACCGGGGTTCGACGCCCTTGGTCTTGCCCTTGATATCCGGGAAGAACTGCACCTGTGGGTGCTTGCCGAGGGTGGTTCACCTGAGATCCGTGTTTCCGGGGTGAACGCGGGGATCTTTCCGGAGGATGAGACGCTGCTCGCATATCGGTCGGCGTTCGCGGTTTTCGACCGGATCGGCATGCGGGCCCCACCGCTTGGACTTGAACTGGTGACCCGTATCCCTAGTTCGGGTGGACTTGGTGGCAGTGCGGCGGCCATCGTTGCCGGTGTCGTTGCGGCTAATGCGTTGGCCGGCAAGCCACTGGACCGAGCTGGCGAACTCGCATTGGTTGCAGAAATCGAGGGCCACCCGGACAACGTCTCGGCGGCGTTGCTTGGTGGATTGGTTGTGTGTGTGGCGGGTCGGGACGGCTTGGTGACATCACGGTTACCTGTCGAGTCGGACCTGCGGGCAGTTGTATGCCTGCCGGATGAGGCAATCTCCACGAAGTCCGCGCGGGGGGTCATCCCGCGAGAGTTTCCGATCGGCGATGCGGTGTTCAATCTCGGGCGGACCGCGTTGCTTGTGGCAGCGTTTGCGAACAAGGAATGGGGTCTCCTGCGCGATGCGATGGATGACCGCATCCACCAACCGGCGCGTGGCGGGATCTTTCCGGCACTGCATCCGACCATCGAGGCGGCGCTGGCCGCCGGGGCGCACGGCGCGGCCCTGAGCGGTGCTGGTGCGGCGATCATTGCGCTTGCGACCGACCGCTTCAAGGAAATCGCCACCGCCATGCATGAAGCGGCGGCACGACACGGATACCCGAACCAGACGCTTGAGTTGGGTCTGACGAACCGTGGGGCCGAGGTGATCACCGGATAGCGGGCCTATGCGACCGGTGCGATCGCCGTTCGATCTCGTTCACCCGTCAACGACGCCTTGTGAGCGCAGCGAACATATAAACATATAGATCAGGCGGTACGGGGAGCGAAGCGAGGGGAGTAGCGGTGCAATACCGTCTTGCGGCTGGGTTTGGCGCCTGTCTTTCGAGAACTGTGATCAGGCACTAGAACCATGCTGGCGACGCTGTCGAGGTTGGACTCGGCTTTGCATTCTGGTGCGACTTATACTGCCAACCATGCGGAAAACGACGGCGCATTGGTTGCTGGTCTACGGCGGCACGATCCTGACGCAGGATGGGACTTCACCACGGGTTGAGGCACTTCTGGCGCGTGATGGCGTGATCGTTGCCACTGGTCCCCGGGACGACATGGAATCCCTTGCACGTCACTGGGCGGCGGAAATGCCGGTGAAAGCCCTTGACCTTGAGGGTGCGACCGCAATGCCAGGTTTCATAGATGCGCACATCCATCTGCTTGGATGGGCGTCAAGCCTGGATCGTGTGCCGCTTGGAAATGCCACGACCCGCGCGGAAATTGTCCGCCGAGTTGCCTCGGCCGTCGGGTCCGCATTACCGGGTTCCTGGGTTCAGGGTTGGGGATGGGACCACTCTCTCTGGGACGACACAGATGGTGGCTTTCCGGATGCATCCGTTCTTGATGCGGTCGCCCCCGACGTGCCGGTGTGGTTGCGCCGCAAGGACGGCCACATGGCCTGGATGAATTCGAAGGCAATGTCTCTGGCGGGATTGAATGCTGGGACCGAGGCGCCGCCGGGTGGGTTGATCGGGCGCGACGTGCATGGCGCGCCGAATGGCCTGCTGTTCGAGAACGCGATGGAACTGGTGGATCATGTCGTGCCGGCGATGGATCTCGCCACGGCAATCAACACCCTCCGGCGTCGCGTGACAGATCTGCACCGGATGGGTGTAACCGGGGTGCACATCCCCGAAGGACGGCTCACCTTCCAGGCCCTGCAAGACCTGGATGCAATGGGCGAGCTGGGCCTCAGGGCAAGCATGATGCTCCCCTTTGACACGCTTTCACAGTGCGTGGACGCCGGCCTCCGGACCGGTTTTGGATCCGAACGACTGCGCGTGGGCCACGTGAAACTGTTTGTGGATGGATCGCTCGGTTCTGAGACAGCAGCGATGTTTGATCCCTTTATCGGGTCCGCGGGCAATCGTGGGGTCCTGACCATGACCCTTGACCAGTTGCACGATGGCGTTGCGCTGGCGTCGCGGTCAGGGATTGCGCCGGCGGTCCATGCAATCGGGGACAGGGCCAACAGTGTGGTCCTCGACGCATTCGAGGCGACCCGAGAACTATGGCACCCGGCTGGATTGCGTCCTCGGATCGAACATGTTCAGGTGCTCCATGTGGATGATGTGCCTCGGTTCAGGAAGTTGGGTGTGGTGGCTTCGATGCAGCCGATCCATGCCACGCAGGACATGGACCAGGTTGATCGTCTCTGGGGTGACCGTGGCCGATACGCATACGCCTTCGCCAGCCTGGCTGCGACCGGGGCCGTCCTGGCATTCGGGTCGGATGCACCGGTTGAGACGCCCGACCCACTGGTTGGTGTCGTCGCTGCGGTGACACGCCAACGACCCGGAGGCGATCCGCCCGGCGGGTGGTATCCGGAGGAGCGTCTTACGATTGGTCAGACCTTGGCGGCATACACCATCGGTGCGGCGTTCGCTGGTGGTGATGAAGGTCGGTTGGGCCAACTGATCCCCGGGGCGCGCGCGGATCTGGCAATCGTGGACCGGAATCCGGTGCGCACGCCGATGGAAGACCTTTCGAGCCTCCGTGTTGTCGCAACCGTCTTTGATGGCGAAGTCGTGTATCGCGCGTAGGCGAATGGTGTCGGCACTTCTGACCGCTCGTCTACCAAGTAGGCTTGTTCATATCCGCCTCCCTGCGCGGTCAGAGGGAGACCGCTGACCTTGCCTGCGAGACTGCTTGCAGGCGGTTAGGGATAGCCGAGGTCAGGGTCGATAGCCGGGATCACGTACCCTTCCAAGGATGCGAATTGGTCTGATCTCCGCGGAATACCCGCCACGAACCGGCGGCGTCGGCGATCACACCGCCCGTCTGGCCAACGAGTTGCGTAGCCTGGGCCATGGGGTACAAGTCGTTACCAGTTACGGAACGGCAAACCCTGACGATGACAACCTCGGGCGCGGATCACGCGTGCAACGCATCGTTGACCGTTGGGACTGGCGCATCTTGCTTTCGCTGCCCCGCTTGGCAATCCGGCAGGCGTGGGATGTTGCGCATATCCAGTATCAACCCGGGGCGTATGCCCTGAATGGTGCAATCTGCCTCCTTCCACGATTCCTCCGCAGGCGACCCACCGCCCCGGCAGTCGTCACGACGTTCCACGATCTTGCCGTTCCATATCTCTTTCCGAAGGCCGGGAAGTTGCGTCGGCGCTTCGTGCAGGACATGGCCCAGAACTCCGACGGCATCATCGCGGTCTCCGACGAGTCCCTCGGCCAGTTGTACGGGTGGACGGCCGGACTTGGGCACCAGATAGCCGTGGCGCACGTTCCGCTTGGCAACCACTTCGATGCAGTCCCTCCCCCAGAGTTCGACCGGGATGCGTGGCGTGCCGAGCGTGGCATCGGTCCTGATGCGATCGTGCTTGGCCATCTCGGCTTCGTGAACGCTAGCAAGGCCGTTGATGCAACCGTTGCCGCAATGGCGATGCTGGTCGCTGCGGGGCACGATGCCCATTTGCTGTTGATCGGGCAGGTCGCCAGTGCGACCGATCCCGACAGTGGGCGCTATCTCGACTCCTTGATCTCGATGATTGGCAAGCTAGGACTGACGGATCGCGTGCATTGGACGTCCCGGGTATCCGTCCCTGAGGCGGTTGGGTGGTTGCGGTGTGTGGACATCATGTCCCTGCCGTTCCGGGATGGCGCATCGCTGCGCCGAACTAGCCTGATTGCGGCGTGGACGCAAGGGATCCCGGTCGTGACGACCGAACCATCAATCCCTGTGGACTGGTTGCGGGGGAGCCCGCCTGTGGAGATTGCCTACGCCCCTGACCCGCAGGCAATTGCAGTCGCAATCGACAAGCTGATCATGTCGCCAGAGTTGCGCCAGGAATTGCAGACGCGGGGCCTGGAGTTTGCGTCCCGTTTCGAATGGCCCGCGGTGGTGGCGTCAACACTCAACCTGTACCGCGAGGCGAGGCAGGCGCCGGCCCGCAAGTAGCCCGGACAAGCGAAGCGCCTTCCAATCTGGCGCGACGGGGTGGGGGATTGCATCTGCGATATTCCACCGACGCAGTTGGCGAACCTGGACTTGTGGCAGGGGTTAGCTGGCCCCAGTGGACGGTGTTTGGCGAACGACCGTTAGCAGGAGTTGGCGATCGTCCGGCGTGATCGCTCCCCCGAACCACAGTGCCAACGGATAGACGGCACACGCGAGGATTCCGGCACCCCAGTCTGTTAGCGGCGTAATCGCGACGATGATTCCGGCGAAAAGGATCGCGGCGGGCACTGGCCTCAGGATGGCAACGGCAAGGGTATTGAGTGGGATCCGAGATCCGATCACCCTGACAAAAGGCGCAAGCAGGACAGCCTCGGTGGCGATCGTGACCACGGCAGCGGCGCGATAGCCGAACGACGGGATCAGGATCAGGTTTGCTGAGAGGTTGAACGCGGCGGCAATCGCGAACGCCACGGTGATTCGCGACTGCAATCCCAAGGCGATAAGCACGTACTGGGTGAGGCCGTTGATGAAACTCAATGGCAGGAACCAGATCAGGATCTGCAACGCGCGCGCACTTTCGGGAAGGAACGTTTCACCCCACAGCAGGCGTGAGATCGGGTATGCGGTCCACGTAAGCAATGTCGCCACGGGTATCGCGATCGCCACGAGGATTGTCAAGGCCAGGCGGTAAATCCGGGCGAGTGCCCCGTCTGCATCGCCGGCGCGTCGCGACAAGATCGGGAAGAGCGCGAGCACGAAGCTGCTTGGCACGGCGCCAACGCCATCGATGATCTTGTAGGCGCTCGCATACTGACCGACTGTGGCGCGCCCCCACGAACCCAGGATCTGGACGTCGATCCGAAAGAAGACATTGTTCAGGAGGTTGTTGAGCATCAGGGGTACGGTGTCGGTCGCGAGGGACCGCGTCGTCCGGTCGGGCCAGATGACGGCGAGTGGGAAGAACGTCCTTCGCACCGCCACGGCAAAGATCATTGCACTGACCATGTTTGTCAGGAGGGAGACGGCGGCGAGCCCAATCGTCCCTTGTCCGGCGAGGATTGCGATGACCCCGGCCACGGTAGACAGGCCTCCGGAAACGAGCTGCATGGCCGACGGGAAGGCCATGCGTTCATACGCGTTGAAGACCGCGCTTCCTGACGCACTGACTGCTCCAGGGATGAGGCCGGTGGCAAGCAAGACAATCGTCCACGCCAGGTCTGCCGATAGCCTTCCCGTTGAGGCTCCCGCGGTGGCAAGCAGACCCATCAGGATGGCCCCGACCGCACTGAGGACGAGCCGGATGCCGAGCGTGGATGCGACAACTGTTCTTGCATGGGCGTCGCCATCGGAGAGGTTGCGGGCCCGTGCAATCTCGCGGGTAAGCCATGTGCCGAGGCCGAAGTCCGCGATGATGCTGGCGTAAAGCCAGAGATTGACGGCGATGGCGTAGTCTCCGGTTCCGCCCGGTCCAATGGTTCGGGCCATGACGATGGCCAGACCCCAGGAGAGCACCCGCGCGCCGAGCGAGGCGACAAACGGGGAGGCCGTGTTCTTCAAGATGCGACGAGCGGTGTTGCCCGTGGCCGGTGGCGCATCCCACCCCCCACCCCTACGCACCTGATTGAAAGACGCTTCGCTTTCAGTCACCACGTGCGGGGTCGGTTCGTCGCCCGTTGGCCCTGACTCGGCCGGGATGTTGTCGGGTGCGTCGGACTGATTGGCTGTCATCATCCNNTGGCGGACGAACTCGATTGCCGTCTGGCGAGGCTTCAAGTGCATAACGCGCGAACGGGTGCTGCTAGCACGACCGTGAAAACCCGCCCGATGACCGGCTACCCTATGCCACCCACACATGGGTCTGGAACCTATCGTGTCCGTAGTGGGCGTTGAAGGAGAGTTCGTGGTGCGAGATGCAGACAGCCTTAACCCTGCCCCATCGCCCCAGAGTGAAAGACGCTTCGCTCAATCGGTGAGCTCTTCGTCGGCGACCCGTCGGCCGGTGATTGGGATTACCGGGTACGCACACATTCCTGAGAACGCTCCGCTTGGCCTGCCGATCATCGGCGCGCGGTCGGCAGATGTTCATGCCGTCCAACTGGCCGGGGGGCTGGCGTTCCTGTTGCCTCCGATTTCGGATGCGGACGAGATTGACCAGGTGCTCGACCTTGTTGACGGGCTGCTGTTTACCGGGGGCAGGGACGTTGATCCCGCAGAGTACGGCGAGTCGCCAGTGAACGACACGGTGGTGGTGACGCCCGAACGCGATGCCTTTGAGTTGCCACTCATGCGCCGTGCCGTTGCCCGTGACCTTCCCGTCCTTGCAATCTGCCGTGGTTGCCAGGTGATGGGTGTGGCGCTTGGAGGTTCTCTCTGGCAGGACCTGCCCTCGCAGAAGCCGGATGGATTGGTGCACTCCCAGAAGGAGGCCCGGGCCGAAACGACCCACACGGTACGGGTTGAACCCAACACGCGATTGCAGGCAATTCTGGGAGTGTCTCCGACTGAGGATGTGCCGACGAACACCTTTCATCACCAGGCGATCCATCGCGTCCCGGACGGATTCGTCCCGACGGCGTATGCGCCAGACGGATGCATCGAGGCCATCGAGGCACCCGGCCGTCGTTTTGCCGTGGGTGTGCAGTGGCATCCCGAATTCCTTGCCCCGGGACAAGAGATCCATCGACGGTTGTTCGAGTCGCTCGTGAGTGCGTCCCGAGGGGATTCGTGAGAAAGGCGCGCGGGATGGATAGCGAAGCGCCTTCCAATCTGGCGCGACGGGGTGGGCGAAGCGAAGCACCTTCCA
>DDYL01000134.1:0-3385 GCA_002347925.1 Chloroflexi bacterium UBA2235
GGCACGATCCTGACGGTTGCACGGGCTGCTGGCGATGCGGCGGTCGAGTGCGTCACACAGGCACGTGAGAGCGTCTCTACGGTGCTGGGAGCGGCGATGGCGGGCGCCCACCGGGCTGTCCAGGCGACCCCACTTCAGTTGCCGCTATTGAAACAGGCGGGTGTTGTGGATGCCGGTGGTGAGGGATACCGCCTGATCCTTGAGGGGATGGGTTTTGCCCTCCGTGGCGAAGCCTTGCCGGCTTTGGGGGAAGTGTCCCTGCCGGTAGCTGCGGTCCAGATGCTGCCGGATGACGGCACCATTTCGCCCGAAGATGATCCGCTCGCGGGCGAGTGGGGGTATTGCACGCAGTTCGTGATTGTTGCTCACGACGGTGCTGACCTTTCGGTCGAGAAGGTGCGAGACGACCTCCAGGTGCTTGCCGAGTCGACAATGGTGGTGGGCGGTGATGGCTTTGTCAGGATTCACGGTCACACTGAGGATCCCGGATCACTGCTCACCCGAGCGGTCCAGTTCGGACGCGTGCAACGGATCTCGATCGAGGACATGGACGCACAGGCCGAACGATGGCGCATGGCGGCCGGGCGGGTGGGCGGTGGGACTGAAGTCCGATCTTCCGGGGAGCCCCCGGATTTGGACGCGCCGTTGGCAGATGTCGCGATCATCGCGATTGCGCCCGGGGAAGGGTTCGCATCGGTATTCCGTGGCCTCGGAGTGTCCGAGGTCGTTTTCGGTGGCCAGACGATGAATCCGAGCGCGCAGGAGATCCTGGACGCGGCGCGGCGGGCACATGCCCGTACCGTGATCGTGTTGCCGAACAATGGAAACGTCGTCTTGACAGCGAAGCAAACTTCGGCCGTGGCGGCGGACACACTGGGAGGCGACCGGCGCATCCTGGTTGTCGGTTCAAGGACGGTGCCCCAAGGCATCGGGGCGATGATGGCGATGACCTTTGGAGCTGATCCGGAGGCAATCGTCTCTGCGATGACCGGTGCATTGACCTCCGTCCGGACTGTTGAAGTCACCCGCGCCATCCGGGATGTCTCGATCAATGAGATCGACGTCCGCGTCGGTGACGTGCTTGGCCTTGTTGATGATGAAGTAGTGGCCGCAGGCACCGAAATTGATGAGGTCGCTGCGCGCTCGCTGGAACTCGCCGGGGCGCGGACTGCGGAACTGGTGACAATTTACCGTGGTGCAGATGTCAGCGGTTCCGATGCGTCGCGGTTCTCTGAAGCTGTGCAGACGCGCTTCCCAAACCTGGCGGTTGAATCGATGACGGGGGGGCAACCCCACTACGACTTCATCATTTCGGTGGAGTGAGGTGAACCGCGCAACGGCCGGGGCGACGCGTGCGCAACGGATCTTCATGTACGAGCAGGAACTCGGGTTCAACAACCGGGCGGTCGTCGGTGGTCTTGAGGTGTTCACTTCAAGGGTCGAGCCTGGGGTAGCCTGGGCCGACGAGGTGCGCCGGATCCTCTCCGGATACGCGGGTCGCGATGTCCGAGCCCGCCAAGTGATGATCGAGAGGGCACTGGCCGTAGTTGCCCGCGTGTCAATCGGGAACCCCCCGGCGAGGGAGCCGGCCCGCCCACGACCAACGGCCCCGTTGGCAAGCGTGGGAAGCAATGGCCGCGGACAAGCCGCCCCTGTGCCGGCGAGGTCGCCTGCGGTCTCAGGGTCACGGAACCGTCCGGTCGTGACCGAGGGTTCGGAGGCCACCACACCCCTCTCGCCACATTCGCCGGTTTCAGCCTTGCCGGGGGTTGGAGCAAAGACGGTGGAGGGGTTCTCCCGACTCGGCATCAACTCGGTCTTAGATCTTCTCTACCACCTTCCCCGCCGCCATCTTGACCGACGTAGCCTGACACCGTTGGCAAATCTCCAGCCGGGCCAAGTGGCCACCGTGATGGTCACGGTCGTGTCGGTGAATGTGAAAAGCCCCGCGCGGCGTGGCCTGACCATCACTGAGGCACAGGTGAGGGACGAATCCGGGTACGCGCAGGCGGTCTGGTTCAACCAGCAGTACATGCTCCGGCGTTTGGGCAACTCCGGCCAGGTCCTCCTGAGCGGCCGGGTCGAACAGCAGGCGGGCGGCGCGATGCAGTTCACGTCGCCGGAACTGGAAACCGATCTCGAGGACTCATTGCACGCCGGGCGCCTCGTGCCTTTCTACGCGAAGACCGAGGGCATTACCGACAAGCAGCTCAGGACAGTCATCCGCCGGGCGCTTGATCTCACCGGTCCGGCGTTGCGGGATGCCTTGCCCGTGGAAGTACGGGCACAGGAGAACTTGCTGCCATTTGTCACGGCCCTTGAGAGCGCGCACTTTCCAGATACTTGGGAGCGCCACGCCGAGGCGGTCCGGCGTCTTGCATTCGACGAGTTCCTGATCATCCAGTTGGGGGTCCTGCGCCGGAGGCATGAGTGGCAGACGTCGAACCCGGGCCTTGCGTTCGTCATTCCAGAAGCCACGATTGGCGAATTCGCAAGCCGGCTGCCCTACACGTTGACCGGGGCGCAGTCGCGGGTCACTGCGGAAATCTATGGGGACCTTGTGCGTCCGGTTGCGATGAGCCGCTTGTTGCAGGGCGAGGTCGGGTCGGGGAAGACCGCGGTGGCGGCTGCGGCATGCTTGGCGGCGGTTCGGGCCGGGTATCAAGTTGCTTTCATGGCGCCCACGGACATCCTGGCCCAGCAGCACGAGCGAAGCGTGTCTGCGACCCTCGGTCCGCTAGGTGTCCGCGTTGCAAGGATGACCGGCAGCCAGAAGCGCAAGGAGAAGCGAGAGATCTGGTCGGCGTGCGCGGCCGGCGAGATTGACGTGATGGTCGGCACCCATGCGCTCCTTGACGAGGATGAGGGGTTCCACCGGCTCGGACTGGCAATTGTGGATGAACAGCATCGCTTCGGGGTACGTCAGCGGAGTGCCCTGTTGGCGAAGGGTGCCAATCCGCATCTTCTGGTGATGACGGCAACGCCAATCCCAAGGACGCTTGCCCTTTCGGTCTACGGTGATCTTGACCTATCCATCATCAATGAACTGCCGCCCGGACGCCTCCCGATCAAGACGGCCATGATTCCGCCGGAGAAGCGGATGGAGGCGTACGGCTTTCTGCGCCGTCAGGTGAGGTTGGGTCGCCAAGGGTTCATCATCTTCCCGTTGGTAGAGGAGTCGGAGCGGATTGAGGCACGCGCCGCGACGGCTGAACATGAGCGCTTGCAACGCCAGTTTCCCGACCTTCGCCTTGCGCTCGTCCATGGACGCCTGTCTCCTCGAGAGAAGGATGAGGTGATGTCGCGGTTCCGTGACGGGCACGCAGATGTGCTGGTGGCGACGGCGGTCGTTGAGGTCGGCATTGATGTGCCGAATGCTTCGACG
>DDYL01000134.1:3453-4170 GCA_002347925.1 Chloroflexi bacterium UBA2235
GCGCGCTTGCGTGCGCTTGAGCGGACGAGTGACGGGTTCGTCCTTGCCGAAGAGGACCTGAGGATGCGTGGCCCGGGCGAGTTCTTCGGGACGAGACAAAGCGGTGTGCCCGACTTGAAGGTGGCGCGGCTGTCGGACGTGCATGTTCTTGAAGCAGCGCGGAGGCAGGCCGAATTGATACTTGGGCGCGACCAGACCTTGTCGTTGCCGGATCACGCCCGCCTTCGGAGCCAAGTTGAGGCCTATTGGAACCGGTCCGTCGCTGCCGGCTAAGGAAGCCCGAAGCGCATGGTTCCGGTCCTCCAGGCGGGAACAGCGGGCGCTGCGGGCACGGATTTGCCCGCAAACCAGAGGAGCGACGATGCGGGTGATTGCCGGGGAATGTGGTGGCCTTGCGTTGGTAGCCCCCAAGGGTTCGCAGACACGTCCGACGACTGACAAGGTCAAGGGTGCGATTTTCGGGATGCTTGGCGACCGGGGTGCTTGCGGGCGTGTCCTGGACCTATTTGCCGGTTCCGGAGGTCTCGGGATCGAGGCACTCAGCCGTGGTGCCGACTGGTGCGACCTCGTTGACCGGGCTCCCGATGCGGTGGAGGCAATATCAAGGAACCTTGCCCACACCAAGCTGGCTTCACAGGCTCGCGTACACCGTATAGAGGTCGACCGGTTTCTCATGCTTGTTGCTGAACCGTATGACTTGATCCTCTGTGACCCACC
>DDYL01000134.1:4229-5574 GCA_002347925.1 Chloroflexi bacterium UBA2235
ACCGGGTTCGTGTCCATGGCGACACCGCGGTGGCAATCTACGACGTGGTTGATGGGCCGAAACCGGGCGGTACCGAGTAGGGCACGCTGGCCGACATGGCCGCTGCCGCAGAGGTGCCCACGGACAAGAAGCGTCGCGTGCGTTGGGCATGGTGGGTCAAGCCAATCGTGCAACGTCGCCACCCCGTTTGCGTTCGGTTATTGGGTGACCATAAAGCGGCCGCGCCTTGTCCCGGCATTTTTGACCGGGCGGGGTGTGGGTGCGACCCACCCTGGCGAAGGGACTCTCGGTGAGCGACTCGACCTCCTGGGCATACGCACTCCTCGTGGTGCTGCTTGCTTCACCCGTGTTGGCTGCCGTTGTCGTGCTCGTGACGACGGTCGGACAGACGGAGTCGAACCGCGTGCCAGTTCAGGCAAGTGGAAGCGGCGGGCAGTCGGTTGCGCAGGAAGTTCGCCCGGTAATCGTGATGCAACGTGTCACGCGAGGGTCGGCACGAAGGCCCGGGTCTGCGGCTGATCCGCTGGGGAAACAGGGAGCTGCACCAGCGACGATCCACGAGCGGATTGATCGGTTTACCTCCCGTCGGCGTGAGCCGACACGGCGTCGTCGTGGCGATTCACCTGCGGGCGATCCTGATCAGGTGCCGTATCCGAGTTCATCGTGGCCGGCAGTCGCACCACCCCTGATAGAAACGCCAGGCGTCACCAGTCCGGATGCCAATGCTTCCGGCGGTCTCGGGAGCGAGATGTCTCCGGGGAGATCTTGGAGCCAGTGGGTGCGGGCACTCGTTGAAATCACTCTCCCGCCGCGTCAGGTCAGACCTGCAACAGGTGGCAGGCAGGCGCCGGTTCGGGCGATCGTTCCAGAGCCACCGGAGATTCCGGCACGAGCCGAGGGGGGCTACATGCTCCCTCCGGTACGTGTCCGCGCTGGACTTATTGGGTCCGAGGGTTCACCACGTCTACCGCTTATGGTGACCGGGATTGCGGAAATCGAGGCTGGTGCCAACACATCCAGGACTGGTGGGGAGGGCGGATCACCGTCAAGGCTCGTGGGCGCTTCAAACGACGAAGCTGCGTTCGAATTGGCCTTGGTCCCAGCTGCGGTTGATCAGGCCTCTCAGCTCCAATTGTCGTTCCTGGTGGCCGAGCCTGATAGTGGCGACGGGTTCGTGATTGCCGAACCTTCGCGGGACGACCTGACGTGGCTCGCGCCCCTTTCCGAAGCGGGTGCGTCTGATGGGTCACAGTATTCAGAGGACGTAGGGTCCGCTGCTACCGGGTCTGTGCAAGTTGCGGAAGCCTCACACATGGTGATGGAGGTTCCATCCGATGTGGTAGCT
>DDYL01000053.1:0-5005 GCA_002347925.1 Chloroflexi bacterium UBA2235
CGACCCTCGCCTGACCGATCACCATCAAACCCTCGCACCACTCACCAGAAGGAGAACGACCGATGGCCCAGGTTGCATGGCGTCCGATGTCCGAGAACGTCTCTGCTGAGGCCCGGCAGATCCCGATGATGTACCGGCAGCTGGAGTACCTGGCCGTGGAGGCCAACCTGCCGGCGATCGTCCGGGATGGCCTGCGTGCCCCCGGCCGTGCCACCAACATCGAGGCAACCGATCCACGCGCCACCGATGCCCTGCCCTGGGTTGGCGAACTCCGGTGCGACCCGATCAACGGTCTGCGTCTGGTGGACTACGTTCCCCTGTTCCTGAATGGACGGAACACCGTGATGTACACCAACCTCATGTCGGGAAGGCCCCTGTGCGTCGTGCGGGTCAGGGCGGGCGCGGTCAACACCCCCGGCACGATCCTGTCCGACGGTCCGATCGCCCGGGACACCACGCGGTTCTTCGATCCATCCGAGGCAACTTCACAGGTTGACCTCAACGCCATCCGTGCAACCTCATGGGGCGTTTTCGAAGGCAACCCTGGCGCGCGGGTCCGGACCGGCAATGACGAACGGATCAAGTCGGCGATGCAGGCGACCCTCCTCGTGCCCGACTTCGTGCCCGCGGACCTGATTGAGGGGATCATCGTCCCGTCGGAGACGTCGGCCGCGCGGGTCCGCGCCCAACTCCGGGCCCAACGCATCATCACGCAGGTGTCCGTCTCGGTCGACGCCAACCGCTTCTTCACCATGGCCCGGGTTGCCTGACCTCCGGGCGGCGCGTCCGTATTGGGCCACATGCCGAGTGCAGCACAACTGCGCGCACCTCCGGAAGCCTCCGTGGTCAGGGCACCTGGCGAGGGCACCGGAAAGGTCGCCTTGATCCCGGCGGTCACTTCCCGGACGCAAGCCGGACGTATCCTGTGGGGGCCTGGAACCGAGACCCACACGAGATGACAGCCCGAGCGAAACCCCTAGCGCACCCGGGCGACGGCTTAGGGACAACGTCTGTTCCCACGGCCCCCAAGGATCCGGCCTTCGCGTCAGTCGCCGCCCCGGATATCCGGCGCGGGTTCATCATCGGCTTCATCGGCGTCGTGATCTTCGCACTCAGCCTGCCGATGACCCGGCTGGCGACCGGTTCGACCGATGCGCCGCAACTCTCCGGGGTCTTCGTGGCATTCGGGCGGGCGGTGGTGGCCGGTGCCCTCTCCATCATCTATCTCGCTGTCACTCGCGCACCGAGGCCCGCCCGGGCCGACCGCGTGCCGCTTGCCTTCATCGCAGGCGGGGTTGTCATCGGATTTCCACTATGCATGTCCGTGGCGATGCGCTACGTGGAATCGGTGCATGGCAGCGCCATCCTGGGTTTCCTGCCACTCGCAACCGCGGTCATCGGGGCGTGGGTGAACCGGCAGCGACCGCCGGCGATCTTCTGGGGAGTTGCCGCCCTGGGCAGCGCACTCGTCATGGCCTTCCCGTTTGTCAAGACCGGTGCGACCCTTGGCGGGTTCAACCCGGCCGACCTCCTCCTTTTCCTCTCAACCTTCTGCGCCGCCACCGGGTACGTCTACGGCGCGCGGCTGGCCCGCACCATGACGGCCGAACAGGTGATCTGCTGGGGCTGTGTCGTCTCCTTGCCGGTGACCCTCCCGATCGCAATCTGGTCATGGCCAACCACAGATGCCTCAACCGCGGCCTGGCTCGGGTTCCTGTATGTCTCCGTCGGGTCCATGTGGGCCGGCTTCTTCTTCTGGTACCGGGGTCTCGCCCTTGGTGGCACGGTCCGGATCAGCCAGGTGCAACTGGTGCAACCCATCCTCGGAATGATCTTCTCGGTCCCGTTGCTCGGCGAAACCCTCGACGCGGTGACCATCACCTTCGGCCTCGCGATCGTCGCAACCGTCTTCCTGGGCCGTCGCCTGGCAACGCGGGGGTAGGGCCAGGTGCACTCGGTGCCTGCGAGGCGGCAGACCACCCCGTGCCGGGATCCCGTGGCGCGTGCTTGGAAGCCGNNGGGGCCGCGAATGGTCGGAACACGTCCAGATGGCCGTTCGGGACGCCATCAGGGCAGCGGGTTCTGCATCAGGATGCCCCCGCCCGGTCACACCCACCGGCACAATCGGGCGTCCGGCAAGGATCCGCCGCAATGCCCCGGCCCCCCGATACCGGCACCAGCGGCCAGTCCCGCCTCGCACCCGGCGCAAGGTCGTTCCGTATCCAGAACGCCTCCTCTTCGTCACAATAGGGGACCGGATGTTGGAACACCTGCCAAGCCACGGCACGAAGATCAGGTTGCACAGGTCCCGAACGACACCATAGGTCGCGAACTCCTTGGGACCATTCACAAGCCAATACTGCCCAGTCTTGCCGATCCGCACCCATGTCTGGGGATTGATGTCCCGTGCCGGCCGGGAAGTGGAAACATTGCACGTGACAGGCAGGCAAGACGCCGGTACGGATCGCCTCGAATACACTGGCCCGCATGACGACCCGACCACCAAACATCCTCGTCATCATGAGTGACGAACACGCCCCACAGTTCAGTGGGTTTGGCGGGCACCCGCTTGTCCGGACGCCCCATCTGGACCGTTTAGCGGCCCGCGGCGCGACGTTCTCGAACACCTACTGCGCCTCACCCCTGTGCACCCCCAGTCGCATGAGTTTCATGACCGGGCGCCATGTCCACCGGAATCCCGGCGGATGGGACAACACCAGTCATCTCTCCCTCGATGCCGCCACGTGGGCGCACGCCCTCCGCGCCGTCGGGTATGACTGCGTCCTGGCGGGCAAGCAGCACTTTCCCGATCCCGGCCAGTTGCACGGTTTCCGCGAACAGATTGCCTTCGACCTGCACGGGTCACAATCGCACGGGCAGGCCGACTGGTCGCAGGGGGTGCCGATATCCCCTCACCCATGGCCAGGCGTCGCGCAGGCCGGCCCGGGTCGTACGCGCGAACTTGATGTCGACGACGGGGTCACTGAAGCCTCGGTGCGCTACATCACCGAGGCTTCCCGCAGTGAACAGCCGTGGGCGATGCACGTGGGGTACATCGCGCCACATTTCCCCCTGGTCGCACCTCAGGCGTACTGGGATCTCTACGACACCGGTGCCATCGACCTGCCAGTCATCCCGGAAGGTCACCTCGCCGCCCTGCCACCAGTGATGCAGCGGATGCGGGGTGCCTTCGGCCTCGCCGACTTCACCGATGACGAGGTGAGGCGTGCACGCCACGGCTACTACGCCCTTTGCACCTACCTTGACGACCAGGTGGGGGTGCTTGTCGACACCCTGGAGGCCACGGGGCAACTTGCGAATACGGTGATCATCTACACGAGTGATCACGGCGAGATGGCCGGGGAACACGGCATGTGGCGCAAATCGAACTTCTACGAACATTCGGTGCGGGTGCCACTCATCGTTTCCGGATCCCTGGACATGGTCGGCCGGCGTGTGGATGAACCGGTGTCGCATGTGGACCTGATCGTGACGATCCTCGAAATGGCCGGCGCCGACCGCCTGCCCGGAATGGACGGGTCATCGCTGTTGCCCTTGGCACGCGTTGACGAGGGTGCGATCGCATCATGGCCCGGCGAAGTCTTTGCCGAGTACCTCGCGCATGGCGTGGCGTCACCGGTGGCGATGCTCCGACATGGACGCTACAAGCTGATCTACAGCCTGGATGACCCGCCAATCCTCTTCGACCTCGAAACCGACCCCGGCGAGTTCCACGACCTTGGGGGTGATCCGGCCCACGCGGCGGTCCTGCACGACCTCCGGGCGCGACTGTTCCGTCAATGGAACCCGGTTGAGGTCGACCAAGCGGTACGGCGACACCAGGCCGAACGCCTCGTGATCCATCGGGCGACCCATGGCGAGACTGGACCGGCTAGCTTTGCCAACGTCGGCCGGATAGATCGCGATCAAGGGACTGTCTGACAAGCCATGGACTTCGCGTCCGTCCATGACTGACAATCCGCGACCAAACTCTGGTACGTTTGCGTGAGCGTTGTTTTGCACGTTCGATACATATCGCAAGAGCCCAAACCGTACTGGAGGCACCATGGAAACCGCGAACCTTGTCCTGATCCTCGGGCTGATCGTCATCGTCGCAATCGTGGTCTGGCTACTGACCACCTACCGGTACCGGGGTACCGTCATCGAGGCCGAACAGCGCGCCCTGTCTGACCGGACAGACCTGCAGCAGGAACTGACGCAGGCACGGACCCGCCTTGAGTCCTTCGAGGATCTGAAGGCACGCCTCGAACGCACCGAGGCAACCCTGGCGGAGACCCAACGGGAGTCCGCGGGATTCCGGTCCCGCGCCGAGACCGCCGAGGCGGGCCTGGCAACGGCACGGACCACGAACAGCGACCTGGTCACCGAACGCGACACGGCGCGCGCCGAGACCGTCAAGGCACGCAGCGACCTCGCAACCGCCCAGACGCGCGTCCGCGAACTCGAGACGGTGATCGAGAGGGACACGAAGTCGCATCAGGAGAAACTCGACGCGTTGGTTGCCGCGAAGGAAGAGTTCACGATCCATTTCACGAACCTTGCCAACGCCATGCTTGCCGAAAAGTCGGAGACCCTCACCAAGGTCAGCGACGAGAAGATCGGTGCACTCCTCAAGCCGCTCGGCGAGAAGCTTGCCGAATTCCAGGCCAAGGCCCAGGAGGCGCAGGTTGCCGAAGCCGCAAAGATCGGTGCACTTGGGGAGCAACTCAAGCAGGTGACCGACCTGAACGTGGCGCTTACGACCGAGACGACCAACCTGACCAAGGCACTGCGGGGATCAAGCAAGACCCAGGGGGACTGGGGTGAACTGATCCTGGAGACCATCCTCAAGGCGGCCGGCTTGCGGGAAGGCATCGAGTTCGACACCCAAGTTTCGGTCCACGATGACGAAGGCGCACTGGTCCGGCCCGACGTGGTGGTCAACTTCCCAAGCGGACGCAAGGTGGTCATCGACTCGAAGGTGTCGCTGAACGCGTGGTTGCAA
>DDYL01000053.1:5056-7150 GCA_002347925.1 Chloroflexi bacterium UBA2235
ATCGACTCCCTCGACTTCGTGGTGATGTTCGTGCCGATCGAGGGTGCATTTGCCCTGGCACTGGGGACGCGTCCGAACCTCTACGAGGATGCGTGGGGACGCAACATCCTGTTTGCCGGACCAACGACAATCCTGTTCGCACTCCGGACGATCAAGCACCTCTGGAACCAGGAATCGCAGACCCGCAACGCGATGGAGATCGCGAAGATGGCTGGGAACCTTTATGACAAGTTCAAGGACTTCGTTGATGACCTTGAAAAGGTCGGTGCGCGGATCGCCCAGGCATCCGCGGCCCACGCCGCCGCCACAAACAAGCTTGTGTCCGGGAACGGCAACTTGATCGGACGTGCCGAACGCCTGAAGCGGATGGGCGTGACGCCGAAGAAGTCGCTGCCGGATGCCCTGGTCCGTGCTTCGGCACAGGATCCCGACGAAACCTTCCTGCTTCCCTCACCCCAATTGGAAGGGGAAGATCACGTACTGCCCACTGGCGAGGATGACCTGAACGACGACGACACCGACGACGCATCCGCCTAGTACAGGTGGCACGCAACCGTGTGCCCGCCACCCATGTCGCGGGTCACCGGTTCCTCGGTGCGGCACCGGTCCATTGCGACTGGGCAGCGCGTGTGGAACCGGCACCCGGACGGGGGGTTCAGCGCGCTGGGAACATCCCCGCCCAAGACGATCCTTTCACGGCGGGGCGCGCCGGGTAGCGGCGGCTTCGCCTGCGGGATCGCCGACAGTAACGCGCGGGTGTACGGGTGCAGTGGTTCGCGGTAGAGGTCGTCCGAAGTCGCCGTCTCCACCAGCTTGCCCAGGTACATGACCCCCACGCGCGACGCGATGTACTTCACGACGGCCAGGTTGTGCGCAATGAAGATGTAGGTCAGGCCGAGGTCTGCCTGGATGTCCTTGAGGAGATTCAGCACCTGGCTCTGGATGCTGACGTCGAGTGCGGAGACCGGTTCGTCACACACGATCAGTTTCGGACGCAGGACAAGCGTCCGCGCAATCCCGATCCGCTGACGCTGTCCACCGGAGAACTCGTGCGGGTAACGTCGCGCGTACTCAGGGCGCAGACCCACCTGCTGCATTGCCTGCTTGACGAGGGCATCCCGTTCGGTGCGGTCCCCGATGCCGTGCACCACCAGTCCCTCGGCAATGATGCTTCCAACTGGCATGCGCGGATCGAGCGATCCGAATGGGTCCTGGAAGATGATCTGCATGTTCCGTCGCATCGCCTTGAGGGCACTGCCGCGCAAGCGGCTCACATCCTCGCCAGCGAATGAGACCGTGCCGGAAGTCGGTTCGATCAGCCGCAGGATTGTTCTCCCGGCAGTGGTCTTGCCACAACCGGACTCACCGACCAGTCCGAATGTCTCGCCGGCCCTGACGTCGAATGACACCCCGTCGACCGCGCGGACCCGCGCGACCTCACGACGAAGGAGACCCTTGCGGACGGGGTAGTGCTTCACGAGATTGCTGACGGAAAGGAGGGCCGGGGACCCGGAACCCATGTCCACGGGCAGGGCCGAGTGCCGCATGGTCGGATCAGGGGCGATGGGCTGGAGTTCGGGGCGTGCTTCGGTATCCATTCCCGTCACCTCAGGACTCATGCAACCAGCATCGGGCAAGGTGCGCACCCGCACCCTGTCCACCGACCGGCAGCAGGTTGGGGGCATCCTGGCGACACCGGGCCATCACCGATGGACACCTGGGGGCGAAGGTGCACCCCGAAGGCAGGTTGTACAAGTTCGGCACATTGCCCCTGATGACCGACAAACGGACGTCTCGCGACATCTCAAGGGTGGGGATGCTTGCCAGTAGGCCCTTGGTGTACGGATGTTCCGGGGCATTGAACAACTGGGCCACCGGCGCCTGTTCAACCACCCGTCCGGCATACATCACCGCCACGTCAGTCGCCATCTCGGCGATTACCCCGAGGTCGTGCGTGATCAGCAATACGGCCATGCCGAACTCCGCCTGAAGGTCGCGCAGGAGGTCGAGGATCTGTGCCTGGATCGTGACATCAAGGGCGGTCGTCGGTTCATCGGCAATCAGCAGGGCTGGACGGCACGCCAGGGCAATCGC
>DDYL01000053.1:7224-15906 GCA_002347925.1 Chloroflexi bacterium UBA2235
GGCGAAGGGATGCCAACTGCCTTGAACATCTCGATTGCGCGGTCGCGGGCGTCCCGGGCCGAAACCTTCTCGTGGAGCCGGACCGCCTCGGCCACCTGATCGCCAACGCGTTGCAACGGGTTCAGGGATGTCATCGGTTCCTGGAACACCATCGAGATGCGCGCACCCCTGACGGTATTCATCTCGGCATCGCTGATCCCGACAAGATCACGCCCCTCGAACATGATCGATCCACCCGCAATCCGGCCCGCCGGCGCCGCGATCAGCCGCATGATCGACAGCGCGGTCACGCTCTTGCCGCATCCGGATTCGCCAACGAGGCCGAGCGTCTGGCCCGGACGGATGGCGAAGTCAACCCCATCCACCGCCTTGACCAGACCATCGGTGGTGGCAAAGTGCGTCTGGAGGCCACGGACCTCGAGCAGGGGGGGAGCCTGCAAGGCTGCCGGGGTCGCTGGGGCATCTGAATCTGGCGGGTATGGGTGGGGCGTGAGGGATCGTTCGCTCATTGGCGTCTGCATCAGTTCTTCAGGCGAGGGTCGAGGGCATCGCGCAGTGCGTCGCCGGCAAAGTTGATCGCCAGGACGACGATCAGGATGGTCAGGCCAGGGTAGAAGGCCAGCCACGGATTGCGGAACATGTATGCCTGGACGCCCGACAGCATGCTTCCCCAACTGGGATTGGGCGGGACAATGCCGAGACCGAGGAAGCTCAGGCTTGCCTCGGCAATGATCCGCGACCCGATGCCGAGGGTCATCGCAACGATGATCGGCGCCGCCGAATTCGGTACGAGGTGCGTGAAGATGATCCGGAAACTCGATGCCCCAAGCGCGCGTGATGCCTCGGTGAACTCGCGTGCCTTGAGTGACAGGACACTCCCGTAGACGAGGCGCGCGACGTTCATCCATCCGAAGATCGTCAGCACGGTGATGATGATCACCACACTCGTGTTGTCACCGAGGGCGCGTCGCAAGGGGCCGAAATCGCGCAACGTCTTGCTGAAGATCAGCAGCAGCGGAAGGCTTGGCAGCGACAGCATGATGTCGGTGAAGCGCATCAGCACGGTATCCAGGGCGCCACCGAAGTACGCCGCGATGCTGCCGACCAGGACGCCGATCATGATCGAAAGCAACGTGGCTACCAGGGAGACAAGCAGCGAGATGCGCCCGGCATACAGGAGACGGCTCAGGACATCACGCCCAAGTTCATCGGTGCCAAGCCAATGACTTGCACTCGGCGTCCCCATGATGTTCGAGGTGTCCGGCTTGTCGAAGGTATATGGCGCAATCCACGGTGCGAGGATGCAGGCGAGGGCGATCAGGCCAATGACCGTGATGCCGAGAAGACCCAGGCGGTGACGCCGGAATCGTCGCCAAACCAGACGCGCCTGGGAGACCTCCTCGGTCGCCAGGACGTCGTCGTCAAAGGCGGGCGGCATCGGGACGGTCATGGCTGACGCACTCATCGGTCAAGACCCGGTTTCGTCAGGCAGGATCTTCCGGCGATCATTCGTACCGGATCCGCGGATCGACAACGGCGTAGGCGAGATCAGCCAGGAGATTCCCGCCGACCACAAGGAATGCCGAAAGCATCGTGATTGCCTGCACGAGGGGCCAATCGTTCTTGGAGATACCCTCGAAGAAGAGGCGCCCCATCCCGGGCCATGTGAAGATCGTCTCGGTGATGATCGCGCCACCAAAAAGTTGCGGAATCTCCAAGCCAAGCAGGGTAATGACCGGCAGGATGGCGTTGCGCAGGCCATGCGTCAGCACGACACGCGCCCACGGGACACCCTTGGCGCGGGCGGTGCGGATGTAGTCCTGCTTGAGGACCTCAAGCATGCTCGACCGGATGAAGCGGCTCTGTCCGGCCACCTGCACCAGGCTGAGGACCACGACCGGCATGATGAGATGCAGGATCCGGTCGACGATGTCGTTCGCCTTGCCGGGTGTGATTGCGCCGCCGGCGGGAAGCCATCCGAGAACCACCGAGAAGATGATGAGCATCATCACCCCGAACCAGAATGTCGGCATGGAGAGCCCGAAGAAGCTGAAGGCGGTGATGAGGTAGTCCCAGACGGAGTAGGGTCGCACCGCCGAAATGATGCCGATGGGCAGCGCGATGGCCAGGGAGAAGACCGCAGACAGTCCCATCAGCAGCAAGGTGTTGCCGAGGCGGCTCTCGATGAGCCGTCCCACGGGCTGCCCGAACGCAACCGTCCAAGACATGCCCCAGTCTCCGACAAGTGCCTTGGTCAGCCAAGTCCAGTACCGCTCGTAGAGGGGTCTGTCGAGGCCAAGGAGTTCGTTCAGGCGCTTGACTTGGGCAGCGGCCGCCGTGGCCGACGTCGCACCGAAGTTGAGTTGGTCAAACGGACCACCTGGCACGAGATACAGGATGCCGTAGACGATCACCGAGATGAAAAGCAGGAGGATGGCGTTCTGCAGCAGGCGCCGGAGCAAGAAGGCGCGCATGATCGATCTCGACTCCCAAGCGGAGGTGATGGATGGGCCCCCACCCCGTCAACCGTCGCGACGGGTCAGGGATGGGGGCTAGGTCCGGTGTGATCCGGCGGATCAGTCGGCGAGGTACCAGTCGTAGCAATTCCAAGTAGGAGGCGTGTTCGTCGGCGTTGGCCGGAAGTTCTGCAGCGACCGCTTGGTGGCGGTCACGTTGGCTCGGGCGTACAGCGTGACAACCGGCACGGCCTCGGCCCAGATCTTCTGCTGCTCGGCATAGACTTCCACCCGCCGGGCCTGATCCAGGGTGTTCTCGGACTCCGCGAGCAATTCGTCGTTGCGCGCGTCCTTGAAGCCCGGGAAGTTCTGGCCGACGTACGCGTTCTCCTTGGCCGGGATACCACCGGTGCTGTAGAGGTTCTTCGCCCCGAGCGGGTCATCACCACCGACCCAGGCGTACTCTCCCATCTCGAAGGTGCGTCCCCAGAGCGGCCCGGGGTTGTCACCAGCGGCAAACCACTCGCTCGACGGCACGTAGTCCAGGTTCGCCTCGATGCCAACCGCCTTGAGGTCGGCCTGCACCAACTGGGTCACAAGCAGACGGGCCTGGTTGCCGGCGGTAGTGCCATACTTGATTGACAATTTCTTGCCGCCCTTGGTCAGGATGCCATCAGGACCGGGCGCGTAGCCTGCTTCTTTCAGGAGAGCCTTGGCCTTCTCGGGATTGAAGTCGTACTTGGGGATCTCCGGGCTGAAGTCCCAGCGCCACTCAGGGGCCCATGAATGGATGACCTTGGTCTTGCCATTCAGCACCTTGTCAACCAGTTGCTGGCGGTTGATGGCGTGTGCGATCGCCTTGCGGACATTCAGGATCCCGAGGTGTTCGTTGTCAAGGTTGAGGTCGATGTGCTCCCAGGTCGCACCCGGCGTGTAGTACGCACGAATGAGCTTCTGGTTCGCCATCTTGTCCAGTTCGGGCGCACTGAACTCGGAGAGGGCGTCCTCAGTGACGACATCGAGTTCACTGGTGGCCAACTGTGCGAGGATGGCGTTCGTGTCAGTCACGATCTTGACAATGAGATTCGGCGTGCGCGGGGCGCCAAGGAAGAACGTGGGCACCGCCGCGAGGGCGATGAACTGCCCTTCGGCCCATTCCGTCACCTTGTAGGGGCCGATGCCAAGTGGCTTGCGCATGATGTCCTGCTTCGGAAGGTCAGCCGCCCCGACCTTCTCGAGAAGTGGTTGCAGGACATGCTTCGGGAACGCAGGCAAGTAGGCCTTGTAGTAGCCCGGGTCAAGGACCGGACCGGACTGGGAAGCGAAGTCTGCGTACGCCTTGGCCGGAAGCCCGCCCCGGCCATTGGCCGCTGCCGCCTTCGCCTCGTTCTCCGACATGAAGTTCGCGATCACGGTGTAGTCGTCCGGCGTGTCGACCGCCGCGAGCTTCTGTTGCGTGCTTCGGTCCGGAACCGAGTAGTCCGGATTCATGATCAGTTCCCAGGCGAACTTGACATCGGCGGCCGTGACGCCCTTGCCGTCAGACCACTTGACATCCTTGCGCATGGTGAAGGTCACCTGCAGGCGCTTGTCGGCCCCGTCACCGACGTATCGTGCGCCACCGTTCTCAAGGGTCGGGACCGTCTCTGCAAGCCACGGCACCCAGTCGTTCAGGTCATTGCGACGCGTCAGGGTAGGTTCGTTCCCGATCGCTGCCTTGACGATCGAGATGACGTACGCATTGCCAAGCGAATAACCGAGTGTCGGTGGTTCCTGGGACATGCCCACCATGATTGTCTTGCCCGACGCCTGCGCCCCGGCGACCGATGCGAATCCGGGAACAAATCCCAGACCTGCACCGGAAACCGCCCCGGCAACCGCGCCCGTCCGTCCCAGGAGGCCCCGCCGTCCCAATCGTCCGCGTGTTTCCATCGTGGCCCTTCTCTCCGGCCCCATCCGGCAGTTCCCTGCCAGTGGATTGCCTTGCCCAGCGTTCGGCGCACACAACTGCATGGCCGACTAGTAGATATGAGACAAGCGTAGCGCCTCTTCAACCAGATTGGCGAGTGCCACAGGCGGCGGGTGACCGGTTTGGTGAGCGCGTGCCGGGCGCATCAGCCAATTCAAGCGGAAGCGCACCTTCCACCCGATTCAGGCGCTTAGTACACTTGATCGATCTACATTGTATAGTACAACGGCACGGGTACTAGGACGCAAACCGGGCCATCACCGGGTCGGTGCCGGTTCCCCACGCGGGGGGAATGGGCCACTGGTCCTTGGGGACCGTCACAAGCGCGTAAGGCACTCCTTCGAGTCCGCTGGCCAACGGTTCAGGCTTCGCCTCGTCCGGGGAAGTCGGGGCAACTTCCAGGCCAATCGCAATGTGATCGACCAGGAGTGCGCCCCGGAGGACGAGACCCGGAGCCCGTCTCACCGATGCGGGGACCGGCGCGGGAGTACCCGACAGCCCCGCAGGCAGGCCACCGGGTGGAGGCACGACCCATACCAATACCGCGACCTCGCGAGCGAAGTCGACAGCCGGCGGACGGTGGGTGATCGGACGTCCGACTTGCACGAAGTCGCGCCACGCAGACTGACCGAATGACTCGATGTCCGTCCAGACACTCCAAGCCAATGGCGAACCTATCGCCAGGGCATGGGTGACCGCAGGAAGGTATCCGGCGGGACCGGTCGTGCCGGCACGAGGCAGCGGCAAGGTACCCGTGGCGACGAGGTGTGCACGCCGGGCCCCGGCAACCCCGACCGCAAAGACGGCACTGGTCCCCTGGGATGGGTCGGTCAGCCGCGGAGTGGCATCCGGTTTCTCACCACCCAGCCAGACGGGCAGGGCAAATGGACGACCGATTGGCGCTGCAACCAGGATCACCGCGATGACCCCCATCAGGACCGACGCGCGCACCAGCCACCGCAGGCGCCAGGCAGACGCGCGCCGGCGCCGGCCATTACGCGAATACGGGGTGCCAACCGGACCAAAGGCCGGAGGTGGGGACGATGCGCCATCGCCGGACACAGGACCACTTTCGGACGCTTGACCAGGGCCGGTCATGAGCATCTCACCCCACGCCTAGCCTCTTGGATCAAGGAGTGCCTTGATGCACGGTTCGGTGTGTGTCAGCAGGCGGGTGAACAAGGATGCACCTTCGCCCAGGCCGTACACCTTGCTCCACGAGGTCAGTTCCACGCGCCCGGCAGCAAGCAATCCAAGTGCCGCGCTGAAGTCGTGATCGGTATAGGAGTACGCGCCCTGCACGCGCTTCTCGTTGAGCACCAGTTCCATTCCCCGCACCGGGATCTCATCGGCGGCGGATCCGATCCACACGGCCGTGCCACCCGGCGCGACCATCCGCACGGCACCGGCACGGGTAGCTCCCACGCCAACGCAGTCCAGTGCGCCATCGAACCCTTCGCCATCGGTCATCTCGAGCGCCAGGCGTCCGAGTGCGTCGGTCGAACCGTCATCAGTGCCCGCATCGATCACGCGCGTCGCACCAAGCCGGGACGCAACCTCCAGGCGATGTGGGTCACGATCAATCACCACGGTCGTCGTGGCGCCGGCCAGACGGGCTGACTGGAGGGCAAGCAGGCCAATCGTTCCCGCCCCGAAGATCACGATGGAACGAGGCAGGACCCCGGCCTCGCCGAGCAGCCGCACGCCGTGGACGGCGACCGCAAGCGGTTCGGCCGTCGCCGCATCATCGTCGCTGATCCCACTTGGAGTGCGATGGAGGTGGCGGACGGAACACTTCGCCAATTCGGCATGGCCACCATCGCGATGCAAGCCAAGCAGGATGCGGTTCGGACAGGCGTTGGTCCGTCCTCGCTGGCATGTGCGGCACTGACCGCACGGCATCAAGGGGTTCGGCACGACACGGTCGCCGACGCGCCACCGCGCGGTATCGACATCCGGGCCAACCGACTCAATCACCCCGGCAAACTCGTGCCCCATGATCAGCGGAGGCTTCCGGCGCGGACTCTTGGTCACCACGCCCTCGAGTTCCGACCCGCAGATGCCAGCCCGTGTGACGCGGATCAGGACCTCATCGCCCAGAGGTGCGCCCGGTGCGGGAACCGTTACCTGCTCCACGACCCCCGGTGCCGTCAGCATCACCGCCTGCATCGTGCTCATCGCCAACTCTCCTGCCTTCTTGCCAACCGTGCAATACAGGTCGGACGCGACCGTTCGCCACGCTGGATGCACCGAAAGCGTACCGTTTCCCGACGCACGACCCCAGCCGATCAACTCCGCAAGGAACTTCATGCCCTGCGACGTCCGATTCCGGTGCCCGAACAGTGACACATGGGGCACCCCGGCCAAGCGAAGCGTTTTGCAAACGTGGCACAACCCCTCTGGCACACGCTTGCGTCCGTGATCCCGGCGATGGTCGTCGGTGAACGGCATGGGGCACTGGCAGCCGGTTCACTCCTCGCCGGGGCGATTGCCGTCGACGGCGACCACCTCGTCGACTGGGCACTCAACGGTGGAAGGGAGGACTACACCCGGCGCATCGTCGTTCCGGCGCACGGATGGGACATTGTCGTGGCCTGCGTGATTGCCTCCCGGACGAACAGTGTTCCGGCAGCGTTCCGCCCCCTCGCGCTGGCGTTTGCGGCAGGCCTCGCGTGCCACCTGACGCTCGACCACATGGTCAACCGACCCGAGACCATCCTCGGGTACGTATTCACCTGGCGCATATGGAACGGGTTCGACCGGCTTCGTTGCGGGTGGCTGCCGGCAAGCGAGTGGACGCGAAGCTACCGCACGTCCCAGCGCGCTGCGCCCACCGAAACCCTCATCGCAACACTCGTGGGCCTCGCCATCCTGATGGCCGGACGCGAGCGACGACCGTAGTCCCACGCCCGCGCCGGCCAAAGGCTGACCCTACTCGGGATGCAGGAAGACCTCGATAACCGGCACCTCAACCCCGGCTGGTGGCTGGATGGGCAAGGCCAGGACAGCAGCATCGGCACGGGCCGTGGGAAAGTGACCGGCATCCTCATATTCGGTCCGCCTCACCTCAGATCCGTCGTGCAGGAATTGCGCATACGCAACGCGATCGCCGAGGCCATCTAGGAACAAGTGGCGAAACGGCCACGCGAACAGGTGGACGTACAAGCGGCCGGTCGCCGGATTCCACGTGTACCGGCAATCCGGGGGCGTGACGAACTCCTCCGGCGCCTGGGTGCATCCCCGGATTGATCGGGAGTGGTGGTGCATCCACGATCCGATCGAGGCAAGCGTTGCGCGGGCGCGGGGATCAAACTCGCCCCGTGCCGTCGGTCCGACATTCAGGAGGAGGTTCCCCCCCTTGGACACGCCATCGACAAGCATCCGGATCAGCAGTCCCGGTGACTTCCAGTCGAGGTTGTCCCGGTCGTACCCCCAAGATCCGTTGAGGGTCTGGCACGCCTCCCACATCACCGGTTTGCCGTCCACATGCATCCACGCCCGTGGTTGGTATTGCTCAGGCGTATGGAAGTCCTGGGGCACCTCCGAACGGTTGTTGACAAGGATGTTCGGATGCAGGTCGCGCACCATGTCCAGAAGCCTTTCGGCATCCCAGTCATCCTTGCCCTTGCCCTTGCTCCACCCCCAGTCACGCCATGAGTACGAGAAGTCCAGCCAGAGGACGTCAATCTGGCCGTAGTTGGTCATGAGTTCGCGGACCTGCCCGTGGAGGTAGTCGCGATAGCGCGACATGTCCCGTTCATGGTCCAGCGCCCGGGCTTCCATGTCGTCACGCCGCGGGTGATGGCCGTCGATCGTGTAGTCGGGGTGGTGCCAGTCGATCAGCGAATAGTAGAAGCCGATCTTGAGTCCCTCGGCCCGGCACGCTTCCACGAAGGGACGGATCAGGTCGCGACCGGCAGGGGTGTTCGGCGCCTTGTAGTGTGTCAGGTCGGTCTCGAACAGGCAGAAGCCGTCGTGATGCTTGGTGGTGATGACGGCGTACTCCATGCCGGCCGCCTTGGCATCACGCGCCCACTGGCGGGGGTCGTAGAGGTCCGGGTCGAAGTGGTCGAAATACGGTTGGTAATCGGCCTCGGTAATGCGTTCGCGGGTCTTGACCCACTCGTGCCTCGCAGCCAGTGAATAGATGCCCCAGTGGACGAATAGTCCAAGCCGGGAACGGGTGAACCATGACGGGTCGGTGGCAGTTCGTGTCATGCGCGCAGAATAGCGCGGGAGTTGCCGCCCCGGCGAATA
>DDYL01000053.1:15981-16401 GCA_002347925.1 Chloroflexi bacterium UBA2235
CGGGTTCGTCGGCCCCGGCGTATGTTCCGCGTGAGCGCTTCGTGCCGCCGTGGAAGCAACGCGCCCTGGAACGCCGCCGGGCATCCAAGTGGCGACAACGGCGAATCCTCGCCCAAATCTTCGGTCTCTCAGGTGGGTTGACCCTCTTCGCAGGCTATGTGACCGCCACACCATCACCTGCCCAAATCTGGCAGGCGGTCGTGTCACACATGACCCCGAACCTCGACCGCGAACATTTCCGAGGCGTGGGGCAGACCATTCAGGCCCTGACCGGCTCGTTCGTGACCCCGAACCGTGTGGCCACCCGTGACGCACTGACAAGGGACGGCCCATCTTGGCGTGACGCGACCCAATCGGGATCAGATCCATCAGCCAGGTTCACCGCCACCGTGACGGTCGACCTGGATGGCCGTGCATCGC
>DDYL01000124.1 GCA_002347925.1 Chloroflexi bacterium UBA2235
GAGCGCAGCGAACATATAAATCCGGCGGGCCTTGCGAGGAACGAGCATATAAATAAGGGGCGATGGGGTGGGGTGGGGTGGAAGAGCGAAGCGAGGGGTGTGGTGGTAGCGGGCATCGACGCACAAATGTGCCGGGAATCACCATTATGGGCCAAGTTGTCACACGTGACGCACTCATCAGTGCCCTCGGGCAAGCGCGCGCGGACGGACGTCGCATCGTCCTCACCAACGGGGTCTTCGACCTCCTGCATGTGGGACATGCGCGCCTGCTGGATACCTGCCGCGCCCAATCGGGCACCGACGGGCGCCCGCCGGTCGTCGTGGTCGGCGTCAACGCCGACGTATCGGTTCGCACCCTCGGGAAGGGACCAGACCGGCCCCTTGTACCCGAGGATGACCGTGCCGAACTTCTGGCCGCGCTGGTGTCGGTCGACTTCGTGACCATCTTTGAGGAAGCGACGGCCGTCAACCTTGCCCGTGCGGTCAAGCCCGATCTTTATGTCAAAGGTGGCGACTACGCCGTTGATGCGTCAGCGTCGGATCTGGAGGTCGCGTCGGCCCGCCTCCCCGAGGCATCCGTCGTCCGGGAAGGCGGCGGGTCCGTCCTGCTTGTCCCAACGGTCGCCGGTCGTTCAACCACCGCACTCGCCCGACGAATCGCCAAGTCAGCTCCACTCCCGTCGCCGGGTGGACGAGGTGTCGGCGGGTGACCGCCACCACCACAACCGCCGTACAACCGCCTCCCCGGGGCATCATCGCGAATGCAATCCGCCTGACCCTCGGCAATATCGGCAGCCGCATCCTCGGTCTCGTCCGGGAACAGGTCGTTGCCGCCCTCTTCGGCACCACCGTCGCAGCCTCGGTCTTCAGTGCGGCCAGTCGCGTCCCGACGATGGTCTTCGACCTGCTGATCGGCGGCGCACTGTCGTCGGCACTCGTGCCCGTCTTCGCTGAAGTGGCCTCCCGCAACGAGAAAACCGGCGCGTCCGTCGGCATTCCCGCCCCAACTGAGGTGGGTACGGGCGTCGGGACAACGGACCGGTCCGAGGCCATCCCTGCCCGGAGCGACGCAGGTCCGGAAGACTGGGCGAAAGACGCCCAATCCGGAGATCTCGGTGCCGTCGCCGGTGCCGTCCTTGGGATCGCCATCGCCGTCCTCATCCCGATCGTGATCGCCCTGGCTATCGTCGCCGAGCCACTTATGGAACTCCTCGGCACCGGGTTCGCTCCCGAGGTCCAATCCCAAGGATCGCTGCTCGTCCGCCTCGCCTTGCCCACCGTGATCCTGATGGGAGTCGCCGCCATCTTCCAGGCGATGCTTCTGGCACGGAACGACGTCACACGACCAGCAATCGCACCGGCCATTTACAACCTCGGCATCATCATCGGCGCCCTTGCCCTCAGTCCGTGGCTTGGGGTCTCAAGCCTGGTGATCGGCATGCTTGTCGGCGCCACCGGCCAGGTCCTGCTCATGTGGCCCAAGCGTGCCGTCGGTCTCCGGATCCGCCTTGATCTGCGCCACCCTGCCGTGCGGCGCATCCTTCGCCTCTATGGCCCAGTCGCCGGAGGTCTGGTCGTCTCCGCCGCGACCATCATCCTGGACACCCGCCTGGCATCCCAGACCGGGGCTGGCAGTCTCGCCGCAATGCGATATGCAACTACCATCGTGCAGCTGCCACTCGGCCTCGTGGTGGCCGCCCTGTCCACCGCATCGCTGCCCGTCCTTGCCCGGTATGGACGAAACGGCCTGAATGAGCCCGGCTTCAGGCAGACGTTGGGGAGTGGACTCACCGCCGCCGTGGTACTGGTGGCCCCTTTGATGGTCGGCGCGATGGTCCTGCGCGAACCGATTGTGCGTCTCCTGTTTGCACGCGGTGCCTTCGACGATGCGGGTGTCGCACTCACTGCGACCGCCCTCCTCTGGTACGCCCCGCAACTGCCTTTCGTTGCCATCGACCAATTACTCATCGCCGCCCTGTATGCCGTGCAGAACACCCGCGTGCCCGTCCTGGCCGGCGTGGCGTGCGCCGGCATCTTCGCCACCGTCGCCATCACCACCGTCGATCCACTGGGGATGAAAGGTCTTGTACTGGCGAATACGGTGCAACACGGGGCGCACGCGACCATCCTCGCGGTCTACCTCATGAGGCACGGAATCCACATCACGGCCACCCGGATCCGCGCGATGCTGCGCGTGGCCGTGGCTTCCGGCACGATGGCCCTTGCCCTGACCGGCGCAACCGTCCTGGTCGTGCCACCCACGTCAACCGTGACACTTATCCTGTACCTCGGATCCGCGGCCGGCATCGGAGGCGCAATCTACCTAGCCACTCTCGTCGCCCTGCGCGGCTCCGAGGTCACGTCAGTCCTCGCTGCAATCCGGGCACGAGGTGCATGAGGGATGCGACTGCCAATCGGGTGGCGAAGGGGAGTTGCACGGTGGCGGGACAGGCGAAGCGGCTGTGGATCGGGTGCATGTGACTGTGTTGCGCAATCGTGAGAACCTATCGCATGACTGACACACCGTCCGCGGGCCAGAAGTCCGGCACCGCGGACGATCCGAACCGTACTCCCCTTTCGCGCCAGGCAAGCGATGTGCATGTACGTCCGGCGGGGCGGTCGCGGGGTGACTGGCCAGGCGAAGCTCCTGCCCACCCCATCGCCCCAGATTTATATACGCTTCGC
>DDYL01000181.1:0-230 GCA_002347925.1 Chloroflexi bacterium UBA2235
TACTTGTCTCTGGCTGAACACTTCCAGAACTTCGGATTGGGTGTCCTAGAAGTGAAAGACGTCGTCTACTATCTGAGCGTGATGGTCGGGTGTCTCTTCCTGACCACGCGCGTGCTTGAGTCCGGACGGTGGCGGGCATGACCGTGTCACCCGAACTTCCATCCACCGATCCGAATGGCGCTAATCCTCCTTCGGGATCATCGCCAGTCGATGGGAATGCCAGCGACGAG
>DDYL01000181.1:260-6561 GCA_002347925.1 Chloroflexi bacterium UBA2235
TGGCGCGAGACGCATCCACCGCCGATGACGCACCCGGTGAGAGCGTTGTTTCGTCCGTCGCTTCGGTGGCGGGTGCGGCCGGTGGGGTCTCGCTTGTTGCCGGACTTGTGTGGTGGGCTGCTGTTCAATCTACCTCCCCCGAGGTCCTCGCCCTCCTGATAGTCGGGGCAGTTCTCGTTGCCATCTATGCAATCGTCAACAGCCGAGATTTGCTGGTCTGGGCAGGTAGCCGGGGGGCGCAGCGCGGTAGCGTCGCTACGGTGCAATCCGTCGCCGTGATCGGATTGCTGGTCGTCATCAATTGGACGGCCAATAATTTCGGGGGTCAGATTGACCTCACTGACGCACGGCGGTACACCCTTGCTGATCAGACCCAAAAGGTACTGTCGCAGCTTGATCGTGATGTCAAGGTTGTCGCGTTCTTTCCAAGTCGTCAGGAAGATCCCTTCACGAGGGGAACCAAATCGCTTCTAAACCAGTATCAGAAGGCATCGCCGAGGATCACCATCGAGTTTGTCGATCCGGATATCAACCCTGGCGCAGCCAAGCAGTACGACATCAAGAATTATCCGATCACGATTTTCACGTCTGGTGATCGCAAGGAAGAGACTACTGGCCTCACCGAACAGGACTTCACCAGTGCCTTGCTCAAGCTTTCGCGGACTGAGAAGAAGAAGGTGTATTTCCTTCAGGGACATCAGGAACGCGACCCAGACTCATCCCAACCCACAGGGTTCAACACCATCTCTCAGGCGCTGAAGCGTGAGAATTATGTGGTCGAGAAGTTGTCCTTTCTCACCAGTCCTCAGGTGCCAGCGGACGCAGCGGTCCTGGTGATCGCCGGTGCGCGTGCGCGGGCACTGGAGAACGAGGTCAAGGCGGTCGCAGATTTTCTCGATGCTGGTGGGCACGTGCTCGCGCTTCTTGAGCCGAAGCAGGAGACGGGTTATGAAGCCATTTTCGAGAAGTGGAATATCACCGTTGGGAATGACTTGGTCATCGATCCATCGCGCAACTACAACGGTGACCCGCTGACCCCTGCCCCGTTGCCTCAACCCGGGCACCGGATTACCGGTTCGTTGACGGATGTCTTGATGCCAGGATCCCGGACAATTACCCCGAAGTCGGCAGCCGGAACCGATCTTGCAATCGCCTCGCTTCTCAAGACCACAGAGCGTGGTTGGGGCGAGACCACCATGGCCGGACAAGCGAAGTACGACGAAGGTGTGGACGTCAAGGGGCCGGTTTCAGTTGCGGTTGCCGTGAACCGTTCGGATCCAACCGCACCGGTAACCCCCGGTGCCACGCCAACCCCTGGAACCACGCCAAAGGTTCCGAAGGGGCGGATTGTAGTTGTCGGCAATACCGAGTTTGCTTCGAATACGCTCGCGGCACCGGTCTTGGGTAACCGCGATTTTTTTGTGAATTCGGTGAACTGGCTCGCAGAAGAAGAGGACTTGATCAGTATTCGTGCTGAACCCCAGTCGGCTGCGACAGTGGTCATGACGAACCAGTCGCAGGTTCTGGTCTTCTTCACGACGGTGGTGCTGGTGCCAGTATCTGCCCTACTGATCGGCATAGCGATCTGGTGGCAGCGTCGGTGACGATCCGTGAGTAGTTCTTCGTCCAGAACCCGACCCGCCACACCGCGCGGTGGCAGTGGTCCGCGCAAGGAGATGCCTCGGCAGCAAAGGGAGGCGGCGCCGGTCGTTCCGGTATCCCGTGGTCGTGCGGGTGTCCGCCTTACGAGTTTGCTTGTCATTATCCTGGTGAGTTCGACAGCCGGAGCGTGGTACTTCGGCGGGCAGGCAACTGAGGCGACCACCACTGCCAAGCAGGTGGTTTCCGTAGCGTCGGCAAATGTACAGAAGGTCACGCTTCAGGCAAACGGCCAAGCAGTCACATTTGAGCGTAACTCCGACGGAAAGCTGGCACCGACTTCGCCGATTGCTACGCCAACGGCGTTTCCGACGCCCGCGGGCACAATTACAGCTCCAGTGCTTCCGCCGGTGCAGATTGACACGGGCGCACGCGTCGAGAGCTACCTGACCCAATTGCACGACCTCAATATTGACCGGGTCCTTGTCAAGTCTCCTGGTGACGGTGCAGAGTACGGCCTAGACAGGCCCGTCCTTGTAACCACCCTCGCGCCGAAGTCAGGCCCGTTGGTGACGATTACGTTTGGGTCTGGCAACCCTCAAGGGAATGCCGTGTATGTCAAGCGCGACCCACCGGGGGATATCGTCCTCGTTTCTCGCTACACGATTGACGAGTTTGTGAAGTTCGCGCAGTCGGTAACCCCGGCCAATCCGTAGTTTCGAGTCTCTTCGAGATGGTGACGGCTGCCGTATGGCTACTTGTGTCTTCTGGCAAGGACTGCCTCGACGTCAGTCGGGGACATTCCGGCGTCGGCGAGAAGCACAAGGGTGTGGAACCAGAGGTCCGCCATTTCGTTCGAAAGCTCCTCGTGCGAACGATTCTTGGCGGCGATGATCACTTCGGCGGCTTCTTCTCCAACCTTCTTTGCGATGCGGTCGACACCACGGGCCAGCAATCCGGCCACATACGATCCCTCGGGCTTGGCGCGCTTTCGCTCTTCGATGATTGCGTGAACCCACGGCAACGATCCCGGACGGATATCCGCATTTTCCGACCATGGTTTTGAGACTTCAACCTGTTGGCCATCGAGCGTTCGGTAGTAGCATGAGACCGCGCCTGTGTGGCACGTCGGGCCAACCGGATCGGCAAGGTAGAGAAGACTGTTCTCCTCGCAATTGCGACGGATTTCGGTGACGTTCAGGTAGTTTCCCGAAGTCGCCCCTTTGTGCCAGGGTTCGTTTCGTGATCGGCTCCAGAACCACGCCTGACCGGACTCGATTGTCTTCACCACCATTTCGCGGGTACTGAAGGCCACCATCAGGACCTCGCCCGTGGTTCGGTCCTGGACGACGACCGGTACGAGGCCATCCGGACCGAATGTGATCGATTCGAGTCCGCCGTCATGGAGCCTCGACATGGGTGGTTCCTTCTCTTTCATGCGCGTAGAGAATGCGGTGTCTCACTGATCACGGCGGAGAACGTTTGCCGCGAAAGAGTTTTGGGATGCATGCGGAAATATGCTTCGCCTTACAACCGCACTGGCAAACCGTGAGTTGCAAGGTGACGCTTGACCTCGGGTACGGAAAAGACTCCGTAGTGGAACACTGACGCGGCGAGCACGGCGTGGGCATGCCCGATCGAGAACGCGTCGGTGAAGTGGTCCAGGGTTCCTGCTCCTCCGGATGCCACAACCGGAACTTCAACCATCCCGGTGACCGTACTGAGCAACTCGAGATCGTAACCCTCTCGCGTGCCATCTGCATCGATCGAGTTGAGCACCAACTCCCCGGCCCCCCGGTCGACGCCTTCGCGTGCCCATGCGACCGCATCGATCCCCGTTGCCTTTCGCCCGCCATTCACGTAGACCTGCCACCAGTTTCGACCATCGTCCTCGACGGTTTTCTTTGCATCAATTGAAAGGACAATGCACTGGCTACCGAACCGGCGCGCACCTTGGTCGATCAAGTCGGGGGTACGTACAGCTGCGGAATTGATACTCGTCTTGTCGGCTCCGGCGCGCAGTACGCCGTACAGGTCATCGACAGTGGCTAATCCACCACCCACACAGAGTGGGATAAACAGTTCCCGCGCGCAGTCCTCAAGGAGGTCCATGAAGAGACCGCGCCCTTCATGGGAGGCCGTGATGTCGTAGAACACCAGCTCGTCGGCACCGTCCGTGTTGTATCGCCGTGCGAGTTCAATTGGATCACCGGCATCCTTGTCCGCCGAGAATTTCACTCCGCGGACGACACGGCCGGCAGCAACATCGAGACAGGGGATCACCCGCTTCGTCAACATAAATCAGTCTCTGGTCACGCGCCGGTTCGGGTGGCTGCAATTGCCTCCGCAACGGTCAGGCGCCCCGCGTAGAGTGCGCTACCAACGACTGCGCCCTCAAGACCAAGTTTATGCAGTTCCTGGAGTTGGGCGACCGTCGTCACTCCGCCAGACGCGATCACGGATGCACGTCCGGCTACGGCCCGGTTCAATACGTCAAGTTCAGGCGTGTTCGGTCCAGTTAGTGTGGAGTCGCGAGCGATGTCGGTGCAGACGAACCGGATCACTCCGAGTGCAATCATGGCCTCAGCCAGGTCACGGGTGGTCATTTCGGATGGCGCCTGCCAGCCGCGGGTCGCGACACGCCCGTCGCGTCCATCAATCCCGACGATGACCGCTTCCTGTCCAGACGCACGGACCGCATCAGCCACTTGGTCCGGATGCTCGACGGCGGCCGTGCCGAAGATGACTCGGTCGGCACCGGCATCAAGGGCGGCCCGTGCAACCGACGCCGAACGAATGCCGCCGCCCAATTCGAGGCGTGCGCCATGAGCATGCACGATGTCGGCGAGCTTCCTTACAAGGGCCGCGTTCGCCGGGGCACCGTCACGGGCCCCATCAAGGTCAACCACGTGGAGCCAGGTGGCACCCTCGCCGAGGAATTTGTTCGCCACGGCCTCAGCTGGATCGTCGTAAACGGTCTCACGCGAGTAGTCGCCCTGGTAAAGGTCTACGACCAGTCCACCCCGCAAGTCTATCGATGGCAGGATCACAAACCCCGCGCCTGTGGGAACGTGCGTACCGGCGTTCATGCCACCCCCACGGTATCGGTTTGGCGGGTCGCAACGTGGCCAAGGTCACCACGTACGATCCGACCGAAGTTTGCATACAGGCGCAGCCCGCCGGCTGCACTCTTTTCGGGATGGAATTGGGTTGCCACCAGGCTTCCCGAAGCGATCACCGACGGAAATGTGGTGCCATATGTCGTATCGCCAATTACAACTTGGGCGTCGGTGGCATCGACATAAAAGGAATGCACGAAGTAGAAGTGCGTGCCGTCTGGAATGCCATCAAAGATTGGATGCGGACGCACTTGGCGAACTTGGTTCCAACCCATATGGGGAATGCTCAATCCGGGAGCAAATCTGCGAACTGTCCCGCCGAGGATGTCAAGACAGGCGTGCGAGCCACCTTCCTCCGAAACAGTGAACAAGGCTTGCATGCCCATGCACACCCCGAGGAATGGCTTTCCGAGCGAGATTACCTCGGCAATCACCCCGGTAAGGTTCCTGGAAACGAGGTTTTCCATCGTGTCGGCCGCAGCGCCAACTCCTGGAAGAATGACGCCCGGCGCCCTGCGTATGACTGCCTCATCGTCGGTGACGACAGCGTTGAGACCGGCGTGGGCCACGGCGTGCACCACGCTCCGGAGGTTTCCCGCTCCGTAATCAATGATTGCGATTGCGTCCGCGGTGCTCACGGTAGTCTCCTGAGGGCGGGTGGTGAGAGGCTGGCGCGGACCATTAGGTGGACAGCTCCGAATGGCTAACGCCTGCCCGCAAGGTTACCGAAAGTTGTTCGCTGCCGATTGCAAAACGCTAGTCGCGATGTTCCCCGCTGTCTGCAGGACGATCATGGCCACGAACGGCGAGAGGTCAAGCATTCCCATCGTCGGCAGTATTCGGCGCAAAGGTGACAGGATAGGCTCGGTGATGTCCCGAAGGAACCTTGAGATGACGTTGTCGCTCCCTGGCGGAACGAACCACGAGAATATTGCCCGTAGGAAGATTGCGCTTGTCAAAACCTGCACGAGGAGGCTGACGAATTGGGACGCATAAAGGAACAGGTACTGAATTTCCATCGGTCAAGGTCTCCGTTCGCCAAAGATTGCGCGTCCCACCCGTACGAGCGTTGCGCCTTCCTCAACCGCGATTTCGAAGTCGCCCGTCATGCCCATTGAAAGGTGCCTCCACGGGTGACCCAGTGCGAACGCGTCGGCCTGATACTCCGCGTGAAGTTGCGCGAGGTGCTTGAAGTAGGGTCGCGTCGCTTCTACGGTGCCAAGTGCGTGTACGTCCGGTGCAATGCACATCAACCCGTCCAGGCTGAGACCGGGTGTCACTCGGACTTCATCAAACAGGGCACGCAGATCCCCGGGAGCAACACCTCCCTGCGTTTGGCTGTCCGCCACGTTCACTTGCAACAGGATTCGTACCGTTCGTCCTGTTGCGACGGCCCTGGACGCCAAGGCGCGGGCGAGTTCCAGACGGTCGACGCTGTGTATGAGGTGAAAGTGGTCGGCGGCAGACTTGGCCTTGTTGGTCTGCAGGCCACCAATGAGATGCCAGACTGGCCCGTCGCCAAGTTCCACAATCTTGGCTATCGCTTCCTGCACGCGGTTCTCGCCAAGGTCGGTGATCCCAGA
>DDYL01000181.1:6621-7324 GCA_002347925.1 Chloroflexi bacterium UBA2235
AGTCTATCACCAGCGGTACGCGGACTAAACGGGGTACGTGTGAAGGGCCTGCAGGAGTTATGAAGGCCGAGTGTCTGACGTGCCCTGCCCTGCACCGTGGATTTCAGGGGGCGGCCCACCCGCGAAGTGGCAGGAGGCCTGATGCCCTGGGGCGATGGTCCTGAGGGACGGCGCTTCGACCTTGCATCGGTCGACCGCGATTGGGCATCTGGTGTGGAAGTGGCAACCAGACGGAGGGTTCACTGGGCTTGGCACCTCCCCCGTCAGGATTACGCGCCTTCGCTTTGCCTCAATTTCCGGATCTGGATAAGGGACTGCAGAAAGGAGCGCCTGGGTATATGGATGCTGGGGCGACAGATACAGTGCGTCGCGCGTGGCAATTTCAACAATCCGTCCCAGATACATTACTGCAACCTGGTCGCTCATTTGGCCGACAACTGCTAGGTCGTGTGCAATGAACAGGTAGGTCAGGCCAAACTGGATTTGAAGGTCGAGAAGGAGGCGAAGGATCTGGGATTGGATCGAGACGTCCAACGCGGACACAGGTTCGTCAAGCACGATGAAGTCCGGCTCTGCAGCCAATGCACGGGCGATGCCGATACGTTGGCGTTGACCACCGGAAAACTCATGGGGAAATCTGCCCATTGCGCTGCCCGGTAAACCGACAAGCGCGAGTAGCTCCCGGACCCTGGCACCCCGCTCA
>DDYL01000181.1:7405-13610 GCA_002347925.1 Chloroflexi bacterium UBA2235
CGGGGATTTAGGGACGCAAACGGATCCTGGAACACGATCTGCATCTGTCGGCGTATGGGACGAAGCTCGCCCGTCGACAGCGTTGTGAGGTCGCGACCATTCAGTCTGACGGTTCCACCGGTGATCGGTGCCAGTCGAAGAATTGCGCGCCCGGTTGTCGATTTTCCACACCCGGACTCGCCGACAAGCCCAAGTGTCTGCCCGCGATCGATCTGGATTGTCAGGCCATCAACGGCCTTCACGGTCTGTTTGCCACTGCCGAACCAGCCGGTTCCAGCGAGGTGGAAGTGGACCTGAAGGTTGTCGACAGCAAGCAGTGGGGTGGTCGTCGCAGTCATATCGGGACACCCTGAATTCGTGTTGTCACTACGGCAAAGCTGCCTGCACGTACCGCCGATTCACTCGACGGATGTTGGCAGCGGTCACGCATCGGTCTTCTCGTGAGCACGACCGTACGCAACTGCCATCCGGGCCGACGTCTGGTGATCTGCGCCGGCGTCAGCAGAGGCCTTCGGTGCCGGGTTCCAACACGCCATGAGGTGATCCGACATTCCGGTTTCGGCCAACCCGTCCGCCGCAGACAGTTCTGGTCGTTCCCGCAGACAGTGGTCGGTTACGGCGTCACACCGGGAAGCGAAGGCGCACCCCTGCGGCAAGTTGGTGAGGTCCGGCGGTGTTCCCGGGATGGTGAAAAAGATGCCCTTGCCTTGACGATCCAGCCGCGGAACACAGGCCAGAAGCCCAGCCGTATACCGGTGGTGCGGGTGCTTGAAAAGATCACCAGCGCTTGCGGTTTCGGCGATCCGTCCGCAGTACATGACTGCCACACGATTGCAATGGCCGGCCACGATCCCTAGGTTGTGGGTGATCAGGAGGAGCGACATTCCGGTTTCACGCTTGATCTCGTCCAGAAGTTCAAGTATCTGCGCTTGCACCGTCGCGTCGAGGGCCGTCGTGGGTTCATCGGCGATGAGGACCGCAGGTTCGCAGGCAATCGCCAGGGCAATCATCACCCNNGAGAGGAGATCAGCGGCACGCGATCTGGCGGTTTCGCCACGAATGCCGAGATGGATGTCCAACACTTCGATAAGATGGTCGCCGACGGTCATCACCGGGTTCAAGGCCGTGAGCGGATCTTGGGGGATCAGGGCGATGCGCTTTCCCCGGAGACGCGTCATGTCCCGCTCGGAAATTGCTAGGAGATCTCGACCCTCGAAGTCGATGGAACCGCCGTCAATCTTGCCCGGAGCAGGCACGCTCCTAAGGAGTGACAGGGCGGTGACGGTCTTGCCGCAGCCGCTTTCACCCACCAGACCTAGCGTCTCACCAGCATTCAGGGTGAAGGAAACGCCGTCAACCGCACGGACCCTTCCGCGCCGGGTATCAAACTCCACCCGGAGGTTGCGAACGGACAGGACAGGGTCGGATGAGGCTGTCGAGGAAACAGATGCGTTGCTGACGTCACTACTCGATCGCATTGATTGTTCTCATGAAGAGGACGGGGCCCGCGCTTCCAGATTGGTCGTGCGGGCCCCGCAACTGCGTCGATGGGCGTCCCGGTACTAGCGGAACTTGGAGACGTCGTTCGAGATGTAGAGCTGAGGAATGGCCAAGGTCGCCGTACCGAAGCCAGGCCACTGCAGGCCGGTATACCCGAACGAGTTCGGTGTGAGGATTTCGCCCTTGAGGTAGGGCTTGTAAAGGAACCCAGCGAGCTTGTGGTAGACGAAGATGCCTACACAATCCTCAACGAGGATCTTCTCCGCCTGCATCATCATTTCCGAGCGCTTGGCCGGCTCGGTCGTCATGACGCCGCCCTGCTTGACCAGGCGGTCGAACTCATCGTTCTTCCAGGAATGGCGTCCACCGGACAACCACACACCAAGCATGTTTGTGGCGTCGAAGTAGTCCATCCCATAGGAGAGCCAACCGACTGCGATCTGGGTCGGTTTGGCGTTGAGCTTGGCCATGAAAGATGGCTGATCGAGGTTTTCAAGCGTCAAGTCGATGTTCAGGACCTGCTTGAACCCGGCGGTGAGCGCCTGGCACACATCCTTATCCACCTGCGCGCTGCCACGGATGTAGAGCGTCGTCTTCGGGAAGCCCCGGCCGTCAGGATATCCGGCTTCGGCGAGCAGGCGCTTGGCTCCCGCAGGGTCGAATGCCTGGATTGGCTTGAGGGCCTCCTGATTTGCGTCCGGGAACCCAGGTGCGAGCCACGAGTATGCCGGTATTGCAAGTGGCCGGAGGACGGCGTCGATGATCCCTTCGCGGTCCACGGCCTTCGCGAGTGCCTGTCGAAGCTTCAGGTTGTCCCACGGCTTGGTATTGATATCGAAGAACATGTAGTACGTGCGGAAGTCCTGAGGATTGGTCGCGAACTGACGGCTGAGCTCCGGGTCTGCGTTTACCAACGCGATTTCCGCCGGGCTCGTCACTTCGGTGCTATCAACTTCATTTGCCTGATAACGAAGGAAGTTGCTGCCACCGCGGACGACGTTCGATATCTGGGTGGTGATATTTGGCTTCAGGGCTCCCGTGTACTTCGGGTTCGCCTTCACAACGAAGCGGCGGTCTGGCTGCCACTCGGCCAAGTAGTAGGGGCCCGAGGTCACCGACGTCGAGACGTTGATGTTGTACTTGCCGGAGCCGTACTTGTTGAGCGCAACCTTGTTCAGCGGCCAGGAGTAAAGCATCATCGCTGGCAGGTACGGGACTGGGTCGACGGTCTCAACCTCGAAGTCAGTTGGAACCGACCCGACCCGGACGCCGACCTGGTCCAGGGTCACCGTCCCCTTGGTCGCTTCGGTGTAATTCTTGATGATGCCGTTCCAGTACCACGTGAAGTCCCACGCGTGCTTGGGGTCGGCTGAGTAGCGGAACGTCTCGACGTAGTCGGCCGCGGTCACGGCAGTGCCGTCGTTCCACTTGAGGTTCGGGTCAATGTGGAAGGTCCACACCTTGCCATCAGCGCTGCAGTCCCACCCAAGGGCGGTGCCGGGAATGACGCCAAAGTCCTTGGTCATTCGGGTCAATGGCTCGGAAAACAGGTCCGAGAGGCCTGCACGGTTGTAGACCCCTTCATAGAGGTCCATGCACTCGCCCTTGAGACCTTCGCCGTCCCACGACGTGATCATGACCTGCTGGTCAGCTGGTGCGGCATCCGAACCCACCTGAAACCGGGATGACGCGAAGGCGCGTCCGCCGGAGAGGCCTGCCAAGCCGGCGGCGCCGGCGGCCAGACCACGAATGGCCTGCCTACGGTCAAACCGCGAATCTCTCATTGCCATTGTCTGGACTCCTCCTGTTTTGAGCCTGCGGGCGTCCGTGTCCGCCCTGTAACCGGTTGGTTAAAAATGCGCGAGGCGCCGCAAGCGTACCATCACTCCTGATTTTGGTCGAACCATGGCAACGCCGGTGCCAGGTCGGTTCCTAAATTGCGTCTCGTTACCTTTGACCTTGCGGATCGAGGGCGTCCCGCAGCCCGTCGCCAAGGAAGCTGAACGCCAGCATCGTGACCGCGATGCACCCGGTCGGGATCATGGCCAGATACCAGTAGACCGCAGCAAACCGGCTTGATTCGGCGACCATCTTCCCCCAACTCGGGATCGGGTCGTTCACACCCAACCCGAGAAAACTCAGGCCCGCCTCGCCGAAGATTGCGCCCGGAATGCCAAGGGTGAACATCACGATGATTGGCCCGGCGGCGTTGACCATCACGTGGCGGATCATGATTGACCATTCACTCATGCCAAGCGCGCGGGCGGCGGTGACGAAGTCACGCTCACGGAGGGTCATGAACTGGGCTCGCCCGAGCCGGCACACACCTACCCATCCGGTAATCCCCTGGAACATGATGACATTCTGCAGGTCGTGTCCGAATAGCGTGAGGAGGAAAAGAGCCAACAGAATCGACGGTACTGCAGTCATGAACTCCACGAGACGGAGGACTGTTGCGTCAACCCGTCCCCCGAACCATCCAGCGGCGGCCCCCAACGGCAAGCCGATTGCAAGGGTGATCAGCGGCACGCTGAAACCCACGATCATCGACGTTCTCGCGCCGTAGATGAGCCGGCTCCAGAAGTCGCGCCCGATTGCGTCCGTTCCGAGTGGGTACTTGGCGAACATGCAATCGGGGAACGCAAGCGAACTCTTTGGGTCGGCGCACGGTGGGAACTTGAGCGCGTCCTTGAGGATTGCGTAATCGTAGGAAGTCGTTGCAAGGACCGGCGCCAGGAGACCCCCGCCGGTGATCGCCACAACGAAGACCAGTCCGATCGCCGCAAGTCGGTTACGAAAGAACCGTTGGATCGACTGGCGAAGCGGACTATCTGCCGCCTCAATCCTGGAAGCTGACTGACTGGCATCGAGGGCGTCGGAGGGCAACTGCACTGTCGTCATCGCACTTCGCCTCCGACCCGCATCCGTGGGTCGGCCAGCCCGTAGAGGACGTCGCTGATGATGTACGTCGCCCCCCAGAGAAGTGCGACCAGCAGCATCATCGCCATGATCATGGGGTAGTCCCGAAACTGTGCGCTTGAGGTGAAGAAGCGTCCGAGGCCGGGGATCGAGAACATTCCTTCGATAAAGATTGACCCGGTCAGCACGTCAGGGATGCTCGGCCCCAAGACGGTAATCAGGGGCACGAGGGCATTCCGCAGGGTATAGCGGAACATCACCCGGTGCCACGGCAGCCCGCGTGCACGGGCCAGACGGACGTACTCGGAACGCAGTACCTCAAGCATGCTTGCGCGGGTGTAGCGGGCAACAATCGCCATCGGTCCGAGACCGTACGCGATCACCGGCATGATCAGTTGCTGGGGTTTGCCCCATCCTCCGGTGGGAAGCCACCGGAGTTTCACGCTCAAGAAGTAGACAAGGAGAAACCCGATGATGAAACTCGGAAGGGTCAGTCCCAACGTAGCAACAAACGTGACCACCCGGTCTATCCACGAGTTCTGCCACACGGCGGCGGTGATCCCGAAAAGTATCCCCAAGGTGTAGGAGATGGTGATGGTGATCACGCCAACAATGATCGTGACTGGCCACGCACGCTGGACCAGCGAGACTACGGTCTCTGAGGGTGACTGGAACGGAATTCCGAAGTCAAAGTGGAGGATCGCCCAGAGCCACTTGAAATACTGGACGTAGACCGGTTGGTCGAGACCGTACTTTCGGTTGATGTTCGCCATCTGCTCGGGAGGAAGAGGCTGCTTCTCGAAGGTGAATGGACCTCCGGGCACCTGATGCATAAGGAAAAACACCACAGCACTCAAGGCCAGGATGACCATGAGCAATCCGAAGACCCGGCCGGCTAGATACCGCGTAAATGCGCCGCTCATCTCAACCTCAAACCACCAGCGGCGATTGGATCGGCCCGGTTACCGAATACGGTAAGGCATTGTTCCAACCCGCATCTGTGCGTTGCTGCGTGCCCCCCGGCAATGCGTCGGCTAGAGAGTGCTTTGCAACCGTCGTGATTGCAGATTGGCTCCGGCATTGGAACCAGGCGCAATGGCCAAGATTTCTAACAGGATTCCCCGAATGCCTGACGTTCCGTCTCCCCAGACGATATCAACGCCAGCGCTCAAACGGGACCTTCGAACCTAACCCGTCCACCCCGGTGGAGGTTCGTTGGGGCGAATGATACTGCCAGACATGATCAGACGCACAAGTCGGCGATCTGAGTTCCTGAGACCTAACGGAGACCCCGTGATTACCCAAGCCTCTCGGATCCAATTGGGCGTCACTTGCCGCTTGATCGTCACGTCGCTATCGGGACGCCTTTTGCCTAGTCGAAAAAGCGAATGGCATCCGCCAACGCAGGCTGCGCCAAGTCTCCTCGACAGATCGCCGTTCCTGGTCGGTCGGGATCGCTCCCCCGTAGAGGGTGCGTGCATAGACTGCGGCGATTACCTCTGGCGTGCCAGTCGGTGGACCTACGGCTGCGCGCAGCTGGCGCATGAACCGGTTGGTCGGGCGGGTGAACGCGTCATTCATCCGCTGGTCGAGCGAGGCAGCGAACTCCAGTGGCGTCTGTGAAGCAGGCGGCCCAATCCCGACGAGTCGTGCGGAGAACGTCAGTTGCCAGTAAGCGTGGAGGACGGCCTCCCGAGGGGGGCGACGACGTTCAAGATAGTCACCTCCATATCGGTACGCTCCAATCCCGACCGCGATTGCACCAATCACTCCCGTGATGACCCAC
>DDYL01000181.1:13621-23718 GCA_002347925.1 Chloroflexi bacterium UBA2235
TGATGGATCACCGTTGTCACCGCACTCTCCGAACGTGCTGTATCCGTACTCGTAGCAGTCTGGGGTCTCGGCGTAGGTTCCTGATACCGGAACCTCGGGCCGAACGATTGCTGGCCGGTAGCCGGACGGTTCGAAGGCGATCCACCCATAATTCGGGAAGTACACCTCTGGCCAGGAATGTGCCTCTTCTTCCGTAATGATGTACTGGCCGGAGGTGGGGTCTAGGGTGCCGGTCACGTAGCCGGTAGCAAGCCGTGCTGGGACCCCTTGGGCACGCAAAAGCACCACCATCGATGTCGCAAAGTAATCGCAGTACCCCTGCTTGGAATCGAACAGGAAATACTCAACAGCATCTCGATCAGCGGGAACTGCCTTGATATCGAGTGAGTAGGGGTAGCGCCGGAGGAACTGTTCCACCGTCGTCGCGCGGTCGTATGCCGTCTTCCGTCCGCGACCCAATGTCAGTGCGAGGTCCCTGACCTTTTGCGGTACATCCGGAAGTTGGGTGTACCGTTTGACCCATTCCGGATTGTCAAGCGGAGCTGCACGTAGTTCCTCGGCGCTTGCCCGACTGGCAAAGGCGTCAACTTGGTACCGAAGGCTTGGGATCGCGGGTCTGCGTGCCCGGATGGCGCTGAAATCCACAACGGCAGCGTCAGGGGATGCCGTGTACATTCGGTAGGAGACGCTCAAGGTGGTTGGTTCATCTGGCACATAGAGCAAGTCGCTCTTCGATTGCTGGATGGTGATATCGGCGGTGATCTTCTCTCGCCGAGTGAAGCGCCCGGCGATTACTGGCTGCTTATCCGTCCGTGTGACCGGCGACCGGTCGGAGGTGATCCACTCTTTCCCCGTCCACACGTCATATGACGCCCCTCGCCAGTACTCCGGTTCGGCACTTGCGATGGTCATCACGATCCGCTGCGTCAATTTCACGGGGCCAGACAAGGTAAGTCGGTCGCGCCCGGCACCAGAGTTCTTCTGAGGGTTGTTCACCCCCGAGAAGAAGCGGTTCGAAGCGTTTTCCATGTCTGTCCACTGTTCGCCCATGTACTCCCAGAAGGCGTTGGATACCGGGTTCTCCCCGAGGCGTGGCCCCATCAAGGCAAGGAGTGCAAGGGCACAGATAACGACGAGACTGCTTACGGTGACATCGAAGAGCAATCCAGACGGAAACGCCACGTTAAGCGCATGCCACCGGCGCTGCAACGACGCCACGTTCAGAGTGACCGCGAGCAGGAGCAAAGTGATGAGGAAGATTGCGAACGGCGCACGGGCATCACCCGTGTAGGTCGCGTTCGTGCCAAGGACAATCGCCGTTGGCAATGATGCGAGCACAACATCCTGCCGTCGGTAGAGGCCCCATGCACCGGCGAGACCCTGGACCCAGGCGATCACCCCGATGGTCATCAGAAACACCGTGTTGTCGGTGACCGCCTTCCCGGATGAGCCTTGCTGGACCCACAATGCGATCCGGTAGCCGAAGTCGGCTGCGCCGTTTCCGAAGGCCACGAATGCGCCGCCGACTGTCCAAAGTGGTGGCACTGATGTCAATGCGCCGGTCGCCGAGCGCACTGACGCCCCTTTTGCCGAAGCCTCGCGTAACACCGGGTCTGTCAACCAGATCCAGGTGCCCCGTGCGGTCAACCGCGCCAGTCGCGACCAGTCCTCTACGGGTGGCAACAAGTGACCGACTTGTACGTAGACCACAGTGAGGCCGAGCACGAGACCTAACGCGAGTGCGATCGGACCCTTGACCCGGACGTGGAGCAAGACCCCACCGACGACAAAGGCGCCGATGGCGAGGCCATAGACGATGTCGGTTCCGGTGGCCCACCGTCCACGATCAACACTCGCGACGGTGCTGAGGATCATCGTCAAGAGGAGCGCCGTCGCGATCCAACCCTCCCGGGTGGCTAGGATTGATCTCATTCGCCCGGATGACCCTGAAGGTCTGCCGGGCGCGTCGCCGCGTGGTTGCCGGATGGTGTCGTTGAACACTGCGGACACGGATGTCATTGCGACCGGGCCTCTTGATCGTTCATGGGGGTGCACATTGTGGTTTCAGTTCACGTACCCACGGGCGGTCTGCGCCGCGGGTTGACCCACGATCTGGAATTGCTGCCCCTGCTGGACGACATGGGTCTGGAACCCTGCGCTCCCAAGTTGTGCTTGGAGCGCACGCGCCGAGATTGAAGATCGCAGTCCCGGCCGTTCACCACGACTGGCGAAAGTTGCAGCGTCAATCAGGATGACTGCGGGCATCGTTGCGCGGGCGCGAGCCGAGTGAAGGTGCTGGAGCCATGCAGGGTCTGTGGATGGGGTGATCGTGACTACCGACAAGCCCCGACCAAGGGTCGACTGCACGTCCGACAATACCCTGTCCAACGGTTCGACGCCGTCAGCGCGCACCGTCGCTAGCACTTCCATGAGGCGCCAGAGGTGTGCCGAACCCTTACCGGGTTGCACGATCACACGCGTTCGGCCTATCGCAACCAGACCGACTGCCTTGTTGTCACGGAGCGCTCGGTGGATCAGGGCGCCAGTCACATTGACCGCATATTCCTCAGTCGACTCGAGGCCCTCGCCAACGTGAACTCCTCGGTCAAGGTCCAGAATGGCCCACAAGTTGCCAGACGGTTCGAAGTCGAACTCCTTTGAACGAAGTTCGCCAGCACGTGCGCTTGAAAGCCAGTGGATGCGATGGAGGCTGTCACCCGGCGCATAGGCCCTGATGCTTGATGCGTCGGTTGTGACATCAAGCGAGCGGATGTGCGTGCGCGATGTGCCTGGGAGCCGCCCGTACGGCATCGGCAAGTCGGGTAAATCCAAGAGTGGCGGATAGACAATGAAGCTCGTCGAGGCGTGATAGGTCACCGTTCCCTGGAAGATGCCAAATGGGTCGCCGGTGACAAGACGCAATGGCCCCAGTTCGTACAGGCCTCGCCGGTTGCATACGGTGCGCGTCCGCCATTGTCGCTGCTCGAAGCCACCGAGCGTCTGCACGGATCCCGGCTCATATCCCGGAACAGTCGATTCGTCACGTACCTCGACCCAAAGGGCTGGCAGCCTCCCACCGTTGCGAAGGATGAACTCCTCGACAATTGGCTCGCCCACCACACACCACTTGGTCCGAAGAACGCGGGTGACAGATAGCCATCGAACCAGCGATCGAGTCCAGATGAACGTAAGCACCACAAGCGCCACCACGGCATAGACCATGTAGTAGAGGATGGGAACACCGGCTACGAGTGCGAGCACCATGAGCACGACCCCGAGTATCGGGATTGCAGGGCGCAGCAGCTTCAGTTCACCGGAAACCTCGAACGCAGGGTCAGCGCCACTGGCGGAGGGGGGAACCATGCCATCGAACCGTGACGTCACCGCCGGTTCGATAGATGTCGCGCGTCCGCGGGCACCCAAGGCCATGTGTGGAGTATAGGGGGCGCCTGGAGTGGGCGGGGATGCCGTTACCGGTCCGAGAGGTTAGGCTACGCCGGTTCCGGGACCGGTTCCAAGTCGAGCGGGCGGATCATCGCGGTCTCGTCGCAATTCGCGAATTTTGGACATCGGTAGCACTCGTACCAGACTTTCAGATGCAAGGTGCCCCTGTCCACTTGGATGAACCCCCGCTTCTCGAAGAACCTGGGAACCAGGGTCAACGTGTAGACCTTCGCAATGCGGAGATCCCGGGCACGTTCGACGCACGCGTCAACGAGCGCGCTGCCGATCCCTCGGGCGGCGACATCAGGATGGATTGCAAGGCCACGGACTTCGGCTAATCCGAGACCAACTGGGTGCAACCCGCAGACACCGAGTAGGAAGTCGCCATCCGGGTGGGCATGATCAACCAGTCGAAGCGCACTTTCGGGAAGGGTTCCGCGGGCAACCACGAACTCATCTATCGACGCGAGGATGTCCGGCGCAGTGCGAAACAGCATCCGGTTTTGCCTCGCGAAGTGGGAGATGAGTGCTTCCATCTCCGGAACGTCATCTGCGGTTGCCGAACGAACATGACATGGTGGAGCGGCGGTTTGATCGCGCTTGCCTTGTTCGCGGGCCGGGTCTATCCGACTGGCATCGAATGCATGAACCGCGCTTAGTGTCATGGAGGTTTCCTGTCAGCGCACCTGGCCCTGCCTCCATCCCACGGCGCTTGATGGTCGGAGAATCCTGCGATGCCCGTCCCCTCCACTCTACATGGAAGTGAGCAGGTTCGTCCGTTGAGGCGGGTTAGTTCTCACACATAACGATTCCGACATCCGATTTCCGACACATCGGGTCAGTATCCTGTGATTCGCGATGACTTCCACTCGGGTCCTTGTTCTGACGTCGGACACCGGTTCCGGACACCGGAGCGTGTCACGCGCACTCGTGGCCGGCGCCTCTGGTGCCCCCGAGCGAGGGATCGAGCTCATCGAGTTTGATCCGCTCGTTTCAGGCGACCCGTTGCTTGCTCAGGAACGGGGCACAGTTGGTGTGCGCCCTGCACTAATGGACCGCGTGGTCGGTCTCTATGGTGCGGTGATCGTGCGCGCACCGTGGGCGTGGGGTCTTGCATTCCACCTTGCCGCTTTGCCGGGGATGCGCTCGATCTATCACGCGTTGCACGGGAGGACTGTCACGTCTCGGATAAGGGCGGCGATCCGTGCTACCCGTGCCCAGGCGGTGGTCTCCGTCCATCCGCTCGTAAACGACGCGATGGTCGCCGCGAGAAACTCCGAGGGTCGAGATCTGCCCTTGCTCACCGTTGTCACCGACCTGGTGGATGTCCACCCGTGGTGGGCGAATGGCGCCGTTGACCGATATGTCGTCGGCACCGGGGATGCCGCAGGTGCGCTGATTGGTCTGGGGATTGAACCGTCCCGGATCTCAGTGACGGGGATCCCGCTGAGGCCCACATTTGGACGGGTCACGAGTTCGGCGCGTGAGATGCGCGAGCAACTCGGCCTGGATCCGGCTCACCCGACGGTGCTATTCATGGGCGGCGGTGACGGTGCGGGCCGTCTGGCAGAGGTTGTTGGTGCGTGTGATGCCGTCGTTCGTTCGCGCGGTAAGGAGGTGACCCGCTTCGTGGTCATCTGCGGGCGCAATGAACCCCTGCGCGCGGCTTTCGAGGCCCGGGAGTGGCGAGGCCCGACAACCATCCTCGGCCAGGTCGCAAATGTCCATGAATGGATGACGGCATCCGACGTCGTTGTGACTAAGCCCGGATCGCTCACCGTGTCCGAATCGCTAGCGATCGGACGGCCTCTGCTCCTCGGCCCACCGTTACCGGGGCAGGAAGAAGGGAACATCCCATTTGTCTGCGACAATGGCGCAGGCATGGCCTACCGGGATGCGACGGAGGCCTCGATGCTATTGGACGGGATGCTTGCCGATCCCGCGTCTCTCTGGGAGATGGGTCAGCGTACGTTCCCACTTAGGCACCTCAAAGCGACCGAGCGTGTGCTCGATCTGGTGCAATCGCTTGTGATGAAGTCCCGCAACCCTCAGTCGTAAGGCGCAGAGATGACCACTGAAACACGACCGACGCTCGCCGTGACCATGGGTGACCCCGCAGGGATCGGGCCCGAAGTGACCGTTCGCGCGCTTTCGGACAAGTCGGTCAGGTCTTGCGCGCGCGTCGTGGTGATAGGTGATCGCAAGGTTCTTGCCGAGGCCTGCCGGGTAACCGGCGTGGACGTCCCGTGGCACCTTGTCACCAACAGACACGACATCGGCGCGACCGACGACCGCGACGACCGGGTGTCACTATTTGATATGGCGAATGTTGCGCCTGCGGCATGGCAGTGGGGCAGGTTATCTGCAGAACACGGTCAGGCATCTCTGGACTACTTTGACAAGGCGTTGGAGCTTGTGGATGACGGGACGGTATCAGGGGTCGTGACTGCGCCAATCAACAAGGAGGCCACCTCCCTTGCAGGATGCAAGGATCTCGGACACATGGAACTTCTGGCCCGGGCTTATGCCGTCCGAGACCACGCTACGATGCTCGTGAGTGGTCGGCTCCGGTGCGTACACGTTTCCACCCACTACTCTCTCAGGGATTCATTGGACCGAATCACGCGTGCCCGGGTTCTCCAGCGGCTCGTGACGACGGACGAGGCGTTCCGCAGGTGGGGTCTCACTTCACCGCGACTTGCGGTCGCTGCTGTAAATCCCCATGGTGGCGAAGGTGGCCTGCTTGGTCGGGAGGAAATCGAGGAACTCGCGCCGGCAGTCGCGGATGCCCGTGCCCTGGGGATCGACGCGCACGGACCGCTCCCGGCAGACTCCGTGTTCGTGGCTGCAATGCGGGGCGAGTACGACGCGGTAGTCGCGATGTTCCATGATCAGGGGCACATCCCAGTCAAGGTTCACGGATTTGAGGAAAGCGTGAGTGTGGCCCTGGGGCTGCCGATTGTCCGAACGTCCGTAGATCACGGAACTGCGTTTGGAATCGCAGGCACTGGTGTGGCCGACGCCCGGTCAATGGCCGAGGCCATCAGAGTTGCTGGCAAGATTTGTGCCGGAACGTGGCTACGGTCCTGGTAGGCGGTCGTTTCCGCAGCGTCCGTGGGGACTGGTGAGTGTCCTACACGGAACGTGCAGTAGCGCGGCGCGGAGATGTGGCCAGCGACAAAGAAGCCACACCTCCCCGCTTTCAGTGACCCGAGTTTCAACCGGCCGCGGTCGTGACTTCCTGACCAGCAAACTGGGCGTGGTAGAGCGCGTGATAAGCCCCGCGAGTGGCCAGAAGTCCTTCGTGGGTGCCTCGTTCGACAATTCGCCCGTGATCAAGCACGAGTATCTGGTCCGCGTGCCGTACTGTCGAGAGGCGGTGAGCGATCACGAACGTCGTGCGTCCGCGCATGACCCGTTCAAGAGCAGCCTGGATCAGGACTTCCGTCTCGGTGTCCACGTCAGAGGTTGCCTCATCGAGGATGAGGACGCGGGGGTTCTTCAGGATTGCCCGGGCCAGTGAAATCCGTTGCCTCTGCCCGCGCGAGATGAGTACCCCGCCATCGCCACACCACGCGTCGTAGCCCTTCGGAAGCAGACGAATGAACTCGTCGGCGTGCGCCTCTCGCGCGGCTTCTTCGACTTCCTCATCAGTCGCGTCCAGGCGCCCATACCTGATGTTGTCTCGCATTGTCGCCCCGAACAGGAATGTCTCCTGGATGACCACTGCGAGTTGTGCCCGCAGGCTTGCGAGTGAGAGATCGCGGATGTCGTGGCCGTCGAGCGTAATGCGTCCGCCTTGCGGGTCGTAGAAGCGAGGCAGCAGGTTTACGAACGTGGTTTTTCCGGATCCGGTGTGACCGACGAGCGCGATGACCTGGCCTGGTGCCACGTCAACATTTGCGTCGATGAGGACCGGCTTTCCGGGTTCGTATTCGAAGGTAACCCCTTCCATGCGCACGGCACCCTCGGCGCGAACAAGTTCGACTGCCCCGGGCCGGTCAGCTACGTCTGGAACCTCGTCGAGGTACTCGAAGATGCGTTCGGCAGCTGCGAGGGCTTGCTGCAGGGTGTTGTTGACGCGGATCAAGTCCTCAACTGGCTGGTAGAACTGGATGAGGTAGCTGTTGAACGCCACCAGTGCGCCTACCGTCATCGAGTGATCGAAAATGTAGTAGGTGCCAATGCCAAGGACCCCGGCAGTACCCGCCGCGGAGATCATCTGGATTGCCGGTGTCGCCACGGCCTGCACCGACGCAGTGGACATGTTGGCGTCCAGATTGCCACGGTTCTCGGAACTGAACCGTTGCCTCTGGCGGCCTTCTTGCGCGAATGCCTTGGCGACGCGCATGCCGGAAATGTTTTCCGAGAGGACGTTGTTTACGTCAGCGGCCTTTTCCTGCACGCGCAGGTACCGGTCACGCAGCTTGTTCGCCGAATACTGGCTTGCACCGACAAGGATTGGCACGGTCAGGAAGACAAGCAACGCCAGTTTCCATTGAAGGGCCAGCATGATCACGCCGAACGCGAACATGTTCAGCAGCCCGACAAACGCCATGATGGTGCCGCCGTTGATCGCCTGCTGCATCGCCTGGATGTCATTGGTGATGCGCGAGATGATTTCGCCAGTCGAGTTCCGTTCGTAGAACCGTAGCGACAGGCGTTCAATATGCTCAAACAGGTTCCGGGTTACCCGGTAGACCAGTTGCTGCGACGCGAACGAGATGTAATAGCGCTGGCCGTATCCGAATACGTACCGGAGCGCTTGGATGATGAGCAACGCGATCCCAATCCAGACCAGACCATTGACGTCTCGCTCGGGAATTGTGGTGTCGATGATGTGCTTGAACGCCCATGGCATGGTCATCTGGAGAGCAGACATGCTGATAAGGCAGAACAGCGCCATGAATAGGTGGTAGTTGTAATCCTTGATCATGGAAAGGAGGCGGACGGTCAGCTTCCAGGGGCTTGACTGGAGTTCCACCTTCGGGCCCATTCCGGACCACATGTCGGCGCGTCCGCGGGCCATCGCGCCAGGCCCCATTGGGCGTCCGGACATCATCGCCTTGTCTCCTGGTTCGGGGCTTCTTGATCCCGAGTTGCGTCATTCAGGAAAGTGGTCTTCATCGCTGTGCCACCGCGGTCGCTGGCCCGGCCGATGCAGATGCCTCGGTTGCCAGCTGGAACTGGATGTCCGCCAAGTGGGCGTAGAGCGGACTGCTGCGTAGCAGTTCTGCGTGCGTGCCACGTGCGGTGATCCGACCGGCCTCCATGACGGCTATCTGATGGGCGCGCTGAACTGTAGACAGGCGGTGCGCGATCACAATCGTGGTCCGGCCCTCCATGAGCGAATCGAGTGCCTGACGGATAAGGTAGTCGGTCTGGTTGTCGACCGAACTCGTTGCCTCATCCAGGATGAGGATCCGTGGGTCGACGAGGATTGCCCGCGCAATCGCCAGTCGCTGTCTTTGACCGCCCGATAGTCTGGTGCCACGTTCGCCGATTTCGGTGTCGTACCCGTTCGGCATCTCGGAAATGAATGGGTGGGCATTCGCCGCACGCGCGGCGGCTTCAATCTCTTCCATCGACGCGTCGGCACGTCCGTACGCAATATTTTCGCGGATTGACGCATTGAATAGGAAGGTCTCCTGCATGACCATGCCCATCTGGGCCCGAAGTGCCTCGACCTGGACGTCCCGGACGTCATGCCCGTCAATCTGCACCGTCCCGGTCGTCGGGTCGTAGAACCGCGGTATCAGGTTTACGAGGGTGGTCTTGCCGCTCCCTGAGGGCCCGACCAATGCAAGTGTCTTCCCCGGGGGAACGTCGATGCTGATATCGCGCAGGAGCGGCGCACCCTTCCCGTAGGCGAAGGACACGTTTTCCATCGTGACTGAGCCGCTTACGTGTTCGAGGCGCACCGCACCGGGACGGTCCATCACGTCCAAAGGCGTGTCCAGGATTTCGAAGATGCGTTCGCCAGAAGCCAAGGCATTCAGCGCCATCTGGTTAATGAAGACCAGGAACCGCACCGGCGCAAACATCGTGAGGACATACGCGTAGAAAGCCGACAAGTCACCGATCGTGAGGTGGCCTTCCATGACACGCAGTCCGCCGACGGTGATGATGATGATCGCCGAGAGGTAGGTAGCGAACTCTTGCCCGGGTCCGGTTACACCGAACACGCGCCAGGATTGCAGCGCGACTGACCGCATTTCCTCATTGACTGCGTTGAAGCGGTCGGCCTCGAACTCTTCGCGTCCATAGGCCTTCACCAATTTTATGCCGGCAACATTCTCCTGAATTACCACATTCAAGGAGGCCTGCAGCTCCTGGCGCCTCCGGAAGAGTGGCCAGACTTTCACGGAGTACTTCTGGAACCAGAGGATCAACGGGACGACCACGAGAGAGATGAGGGTCAAATGCCAGTCGAGCCAGAACATGACCGCCAGGTTCGCGGCGATGGTGATGAAGGTGGTAACGAGGCGTGACAAACCTTGGGTGAGGAAGAACTGCACCTGTGAGACGTCGTTGGTGACGCGTGACATGAGCTGGCCAGTCTGGTTGGCGTCATAGAAGCTCATCGACTGACTCTGCAAATGGTCGTAGAGGGATCCCCGAACGTCGAAGATGACTCGCTGCCCGACCCACTG
>DDYL01000181.1:23787-25205 GCA_002347925.1 Chloroflexi bacterium UBA2235
GCATCATCGATGATGAGCTTCGTCATCCATGCCGGTCCGAGCTTGAGGATGGTGATGGCGAAGATCAGCACCATTGTCACCAAGGTGCCCCACCAGTACGGGCGGACGAACCGGAGGAGGCGGGCGAGGGTATTCATTCGGCTATGTTCCTTGTTTTCGGGCTGCCAGTCACTTTGGTTTCATTGGGGACGCTGTGGAGTTCGCCTTCGGCCTCAAGGAGCTGGACCAAGGTCGACAAACCACGTGCGATCTCATCCTGTTGGTCAGGAGTGCCACGCGCGAGTGCGTCGGCGAGTACGGCGCGACGTGCCTCCCACGGTCGATCGACGATGTCGCGACCCTCTGGGGTCAAGGCGGTGCGTACGACGCGTCGGTCGTTCTGACACGTCGTGCGCGTTACGAGGCCCGCTCGCACAAGCCGGTCAACAGTTTCCGTCGCACTGGGCTGGCTGATCCGCATCGCTTCCGCAACACTGCCGACTGGCATGGGTTCACTCCGGCCGAGCAGGAATAGGACCCTCAACTGGGGCATCGTCAGTCCGGAGGCCCAGTCCGCGGGATCAGCGGCGCGGAGGGCGCGTCCAACACGCCGGTAGTGCCCGACGATTTCATCAATCATGGATGGATCGGTAATCGTCGTGCGGTTGCTTGCATCCCCATCACCGACCAAGTGGTGCTGGGGCGATAAATGATGGATGTCTTTGGGGGTCACGAGGTCTCCAGAACGAACCCGAGGGTTCAGCTCGGCGAGGCGTTGACATGAACGACGCCCGGCAAATGATAGGTCTGACCTTACTGATTGGTCAAGCCGATGGAAAAACCAGTGCGTTTTCCCTTTCAGGTCGCGCGGATCGCATGACATTCCTGCAGGACGGCACTCCAACGATGGCGATGGTCGAGTCCTTGGTCATCGTCCGGGGCGTAGACGGGCGTGAACCCTAGCGCGAGATAGGAGCGTATGGCGGGAATGCGGGCATCATCTGTCTCAAGCATCGCGTCAGTGTCGCCTCGACTGGCCATGGCCTTCAGGACCGCCAAAGACACTGCGCGTCCGAAACCCCTTCCTCGATATGCGGGCAGGGCCCCAACCATGTGGAGGTAGCCACGGGTTGGATGGTTCGCGGTCGCCGCACGCCACATCGTTGCCGATGCGACCGGGACCTGGCGCGGGGCTGTCATGTCGCACACCAGAAAGCACCCGGACGGAGTGAACTCGTACCTGTCCACGAGCTTTTCACGAACCCGGTGCACCGACCAACCGCCGGACGTGTGGATGCCTCCCTGACTGTCCATGATTGCGCCCCACGCCACTTCGTCACCATCCTGCCATGTCCTCAGGAGAAACCCGTGTGGCATATCTATTTCTGGAAGGTGATTGAGGTGAGGACGCAGCATCTGGAGTTGGCGTTCGCGAACCG
>DDYL01000181.1:25236-32965 GCA_002347925.1 Chloroflexi bacterium UBA2235
TGCATTGGCATCCCTCCGGCTGCAATGGATGCCTCTGAAACCAGTCCGGGAACCGTGAATGCCAGCGCGCGGTCGATACCGATCGGCACGGGGGTCCCCTTGAGGATTGCATCGGCGAAGGTATGCGCAACCCAGAAGTCACCTCCGCCATGTCCCGCCGAGGTGGCGGCTTGGGCCAGTGGACCAGTCATCCAATCGGGCAGTGCATCCTCGTAGGCCCAAAGCGAACCCCACCGCCGAGAACCCTTCGGATCGGGCGCGTTTTCGCCGAACCACACAACCGGGTTCGGCGCGCTGCCACGGGCAGCTTCATAGACCCCAAGGGTCCCCTGGGCCTGGTACCACGAAGCGCTCTCGGGTCGGTTACTCATCATGTCAAGACGAATACGGACGAGCCCACCGTTCGCGAGGTTGCAGATCATCAGGCAACTATCGTCGTGGGGCAGGTCAGGGTCAGTCCACACCCCGGTGCCGTGGCAGGCCACTGTCTCCACGCGCGAGTCCGGTCCGAACCAATCGAGCACCGGACCGAGGCTGTGGGTTGCGTAGGTTGCTCCACGCTTGCCAACTTGCCATGTCGCGCGCCACGTCGGTGTTCCGTCTGCATTTCTATGAAGGTGTTTGACATCGTGCAGGTACTCGCCCTCGGCGTAATAGAGGCGACCGAACCGGCCCGAAGACGCAAGCGCACGGACGAGTACAAGTTCGCGACGGAAGCAGGCGTTTTCGGCAAGCATGTATTGCACGCCAGACAAGGCTGCACGCCGGGCGGTGGACGCAAGGACGCGGCACTCGTCGATGCTAACGGCAGCCGTCACCTCGCAAAGCACATGAATGCCCAAGCCGAGGGCGATGATGCTCTGCTCGGCGTGCAGGTCCATCGGCGTGCCAATAGCGACTGCATCTGGTCGTGCATCGGCTAGCATCCGCCCGTAGTCGGAATATCTGGCCTCATCACTCACTCCGGCCCGGGTCCCCAAGGCGTCCCGGGCAGACGCGTCACGATCGCAAACCGCCACTATCCGCACGCCAGGGGTCGCTGAGAAACCAGCGATGAACGCGCCCGCACGTTTCCCTACGAGTGCCACGCCAAGTGTCTCGCGCATTCCTGCCTCCCGCCCGTTCGTGTGAAAGTCACGATATACCGCCGGAGCTTGCATTTGCCGTGGGTTGCAGCTACGTCCGGGGGTTTGACGCGCTACGATGGCGCACACCCGCAGGGATGCTCCGGCGTCTCGTCCCAGATGCAGAGAGGCGGTAGTGTGTAGATGAGCGATCAGACTTCGGGGCGGACTGGATCAGCCTTCACGCCTGCCCCCGGTGCCGGGTTCATCCCGGGTGGCGTTGGGCGTATGCAGGAGGCCCTGATCGGGGCTGACTACCGGCGGACCGCCGGGATGTTCACCGGTTTGATCAGGGATGGGCAATCGATGCCGGAGCTTGTCCGGCATGCCCTGAATGTCGCGGCTCCCTACTTGACAGTCCCCTCACACGTGATGGTTGCCGAGAACGGTGAGTACAGCAACGTCAACTACGATCATTGCGTCCTTGGCCTGCGCGCCTCGCGTCGTTTGCTGCCGTACTTGCCTTCCGGGCACAGGCAACTCGCGATGGCGCAGGCCGTCTGGTACATGCCGCAGGGTCTCGACGTCTGGGATCAGTTACTTTGCGAGTTTCCGGGCCACTATGCGCGTGACGACAAGAAATGTGGCTTGCGCCCTGGCGGCACCGATGAGAACGGTTCTGACAGATTTGACGGTCCCGCTTGGAACGCACCCAAGGCGTGGTTCGACACCGATCATGAACCTGATCGCGCGGGAACATCGGCTGACCGGCTGCGTCGACTGCAGGAGCGCATCCTCGAGGGGGACCGTCATGGTGCGTATCGCGTTTCGCTAGGCTTGCGACGCGAAGCCGATCCTGTCGTCCGGCGCCAACTTGAAGCGCAGCTACTTTTCTGCGGGATCATCGACCTGCAAGACACCTTGCAGACCCGCAAATTGCAGAACATCGGGCACAAGGCGCTTCGTGCCCGCGCCGCGGTTGACCTTACAAGTTTGATTGGATGGGATCACGCTGATCCTCTCTACTACTGTGTCGTGCCGGACCTCGCCTGCTTTCCACGCCTGTATCCACTCTTTGACATGACCACAGTCACTCTTACAAACCGGTTCAAGGGAGACCAATGGTCCCTGAAGGCCCGGAACGTTGGTCATCTGGATCACGTAAACCGTGACCGCCTGACCGCAGCCATGCTCCACGGCAAGCTTGCAGACGTCACCGAGGTGATTACCGATTTGCTCGCTGATGGGATCAGGGTGATCGAGATTTCCGACGCGATCATCGCGGCGTTTTGCCGCCACCTTGTTGACGAGGCTTGGTCGTCCAAGTCTTTTTTCCAGATCGGCCACGCATTTGACTACAGCAATGTGGTGAGTTTCTGGCTGCGCGGATATGACCATCCCCATCAGGCGAAAGCTCCCTACTTCCAGGCTGCCTTCATAAATGACTGCATTCAGATGAATAAGTTCTTCCCGCCCGATCCCGGAAGCCCCCTCTGGGTTGGTGATCCGCGTGAGCATCGCGCTTGGGCGGACCGACTCCCGCTATCCGAATGCCTTGTGCAGCTGCTCGCGGCGACCGAGACACTCGATTACCCGCATGCCGGGGCGTGCGTTGAAAGTTACCTATCGCGGACCCGGGAACGGACCAAGCTGCTTCGCACTCTCGTCCTTGCCTCATCAAAGATGCAGAACGACCCTCACCAGCAACGACATGCTGCGTCAATGGTTGAGGAATGGGAGCTGACAACCGCTGGGGACGGTGCACGTGACACGATGCTTCGCGCGTGGGTGAAGTACGTCGCCGGGGGGGCGAAACGCACGACCGACCTGGAATGTGTCCGCATGTTCGAGGCCAGCCTTGGACTGAAGTCGTCGGTTATCCATACTCCCGTCCATCTGCAGGCCGACCGCGGAGTCATGGGGTTGACGCTGGCAAAGCCAGTGGAGATGCCGTGAGCACTGTGACACGGGACACTCCTGTCGCCCTGCCAACGGACGCTTTGGGAGTGGTCGGTATGATCGCGAACTTACAAGTGGCCGTTATGGCTCAGGAGGAGCTGGAATGAAGCGCATCGGGGTTGTAGGGTTTGGACGTCGACTGCAGCACATGGTGAAGGTTGTCCAGCGTAACGACCCTGATGTCGTAGTCACCGCCATTGTTGACCCGGCTTTTGACGCCCGTCGTGCCGAATTTCCAGATGTGCTTGGGTCGGCGACTTCGTATTCCGGCATTGAACAGATGCTTCACTCCGGGAACCTTGACGGCGTCATGGTTGGTACGAGATGCGATCTCCACACCCCGGTCGCCGTTGAGGTGCTTGCGAGCAACCTTCCACTTTTCTTGGAGAAGCCAGTCGCTATCGACTGGGAACAATTTCGTCGCCTGAGTGAAGCATTTTCAGCAAGCAAAAGCCCGACGGTGGTTGGGTTCCCGTTACGGGTTTCGCCTCTATGCGAACTCGCCGCCCGCATTGTGCGCAGCGGCACGCTTGGGACCCTTGCCCAGTTGCAAGCGGTGAACAATGTTCCGGCGTACTCCATTGGCTACTACATGGGCTGGATGCGTGACGAAGCCCAGACCGGTGGCCTGTGGATGCAAAAGGCGACCCACGACTTTGACTACTTGCTTTCGCTGCTTGGCGACGGTGAACTCGCCGGACAACCGACCCGGGTGATTGCCATGGAATCCAAACAGGTATTTCGGGGTGATCGGCCTGCCGGATTGCACTGTCGTGAATGCGAGATCCGGCATGAATGTGTGGAAAGTCCGTATTTGCCGGGAAGCGCGCGGTCGCGCCAGACCGGCCGTGAAGCCGCAAGCCTGCAATGTGCCTTCGCGGTCGACACCGGAAACCATGACAGCGCAAGTGCGCTGATCCAGTTCGAGTCTGGTCTCCACGTGAACTACACCCAGAACTTTGTGACCCGCCGCGGTGCCGCCGCCCGGGGAGCGACGGTTATCGGGCATGCCGCCACGTTGTCGTTCGATTGGTATCGCGACGAGGTGGTTGTGCATCACCATCACGAGGCACGCGTTGAGCGGCACTCTTTTGGGAAGGGCGACGAGGGCCACCATGGTGGGGACGATGAACTTGGTCGTGACTTTGTCAAGGCGATGTCTGGCCGGACGTCATCGCGGGCGTCACTCGCAATTGGGCTTGAAAGTGCCCGGCTATGCCTCAGGGCGCGTGATGCCGCCCGCGCAACGACTTCGCACTGATGATTGACCGCTCACAAGGACCTGGTCCAATGCAATCGATAGCTTTGACTGATCCGCGCTTGGCTTGGGACGGCGCGGTCGGCGTGACCCACGGCGCTGATGGATCCCGTGGTTGGCGCATGCCTCCTGGTGAGCGTGATGTCTGGCACCCGGAACTTGTCATCCGTGCCGCGATGCCCGCCGGGGTACGGGTACGGTTTATCACTGATGCGTCGGCGGTCGCAGGGACGGTCGAGGCTGATCAGGAGAGTAGTCCGATTGACATCGTCGCCGACGGCCACCTCATCGCGAGTTTGCCGGTAAGCGGGTCAGCGTCCTTTTTGTGTGACAACCTGCCTACGGGAACCAAGCTCCTCGAAATCTGGTTGCCTCAGTTCGGTCCCTTCGCCATCAAGGGCTTGAAGCTCTCCGAAGGTGCGATGGTCAGCGCCGTGAACGACGGTCGGCCACGTTGGGTCACGTACGGGAGCTCTATCACTCAGTGCCGCGCCGCGCCCTCGCCAACGCAGACCTGGCCGGCGATTGTGGCGCGCCACGCAGATCTCAACCTGACATGCCTTGGGTATGGCGGTCAATGCCATCTGGACATCGGCGTCGCCAGGATGATCAGATCCCTCCCGGCTTCCTATATATCAATATGCGCCGGTATCAACATCTATGGCGCCGCAAGTCTCGGTCCGCGCGCATTCCGGACAACCCTGACTGGGTTTGTCCAAATTGTCCGGGAGGGCCACCCGGTGACGCCGATTGTGTTGGTGTCGCCAATCTGGGGTGTCCAGCGTGAGACCGAGGTGAATGCGGTTGGGTTCACACTTGCGTCCATGCGCGACGAGGTCCAGGCCGTCGTGGAACTGCTTCGTTCACGTGGTGATCGCCAGACCCACTACGTCGATGGCCAGACCCTGTTCGGCGAAAGTTCGGCACATCTGTTGCCCGACGACCTTCACCCGAATGGCGAGGGATACCGGGTTCTGGCGGCAAACTTCCTGACACAGGTCGTTGACCCGTACTTCCGTCCGGCACGCGCGGATGATGGGCGTGTGCTTCCCTCGTGACGTCCCATTGGAAGGAATGGAATGCCAAGCGACTCTGCAATTCAGTCAGCCGCGACCCTAGCGCTTCGGGAAGCCATTGCCCTGTACGGTGAAATAGGCTTGCAAGTCGCGGTAATCCATCGGGGTGCGCTTGTCGTCGATGCGGTTGCCGGTGTCGCCGATCAAGCCACGGGACGCCCGGTTGAGCAGGACACCCTGTTCCTCGTGTTCTCGAACTCCAAGGGCGTGACCGCGACAGTCGTGCACCGCCTCGTCGAACGGGGTTTGATGGAGTACGACGCGCCGCTTGCCACCTACTGGCCCGCGTTCGCCAAACATGGCAAGGGGAATGTGACGGTGCGACATGCCCTGAGCCATCGCGCGGGCCTCCCAGAGTTCCGCGACGTGCCGATGAGTGACTATCCCAGTCTCTTGCAAACCGGGCGCCATCTCGAGAATGCCACGCCAGATTGGGCGCCAGGTGCGTCAATGGCATATCACAGCATGACGTTCGGGACACTTTTGGGTCGGGCGGTTGAGGGTGCTACCGGCACACCATTTGGTGACGTCATGCGCGCCGAGGTCGCACATCCATTGGGTCTTGACGACATGTGGTTCGGCGTCCCTGAAGATGTCGCGATGAGCGCGAGGATTGCCACCCTCGAAGCTGCAAACGACCCTGACCCGTCAACTGGTCTTGGACCTATTACCCATGAGGAACGTGGAGACCGGGCGCAGTCAGCGTCAGACTTCAATACTTCAGCCGCCCGCGCTGGCTGCATGCCGGCGGCCGGCCTGATCACAAACGCTCGTGCGTTGGTGCGTCATTACGCCGCAATGAGGGAGGCCGGGTTGGATGGGGTCCGACTTCTAAGCCCATCGACGATTGCCGAGGCGACAATGCCGTACTCCGGAGCCGATGGAGCGCATGTGGCGTGGACGACGCGCATGGGCCTTGGTTACGCATTGGGTGCGGCGATCCATCCATTCTGCGGCATTCCTACCGTCGCGCCATGGCCCGATGCCTTCGGTCACACCGGATTTGGTGGATCGATCTCGATGTACTGCCCATCACATGACTTGGCTGTGGTGATGACGAAGAATGCGCTGGCGCCCTCGCGGTTCAGTTTCCAGTCGTGGGATCTTGTCTTGCGGGCGATTGCGGGTGCACTGGGAATCGACTACGACGGGTAGTGCCACGCTGGGGATGTGCACAGAACCGGGTGCTGAATGTGCGCGAGGTTGCGGAGGGCCTCGCTAGATTCCTGTGTCGGCGAGAAGTCGTCGAAAAACCGTCTCGCTGTCCTCTTCGCCGAGGAGTCGACGAACTTTCCGGTCCGTCTCGGCGCTGTCCTCGATGCGCGCACGATGCGCGGCGAGGGCATCGGCGGCCGTAATGCCGTGCACCATGCAGTCCTTGATGGCGCGGAAATAGTGGTCGACGGCACTCGCGGTCCCAAGGACCATCCCGGCAAGGTCTATGTCCGGCTGCCACGTCACTGGGAACGTCCAGATGAACGTCAGACGAGCATCCGTTGGGTCGATTGCGAGGGATCCGGCCTTGATTTCGTGCTTGTTGATCTGGTTTAGGAGCAGCTGAGTCTGGGCCAGGTTGAATGGAGCAATCGCTAGTGCTGGACATGCCGCAGTGTCGAAACCTAGGACATCGGCCGCTGACCGAACTCCGAGCAGCACTGCCTCTCCGTCGAGAGAAAAGGCGAACAGGCCGAATTCGTAACTTGGTGCGTCCGTCCCGGTCAGGGCCACGGCCAGGGCATCCCGTTCGACGAAGCAGGATATGCCCAGCGATTCGAGGAGCTGGTCAATCGACAGGATCAGGTTTTCGATGCTGTTCGGATAAGTCATTGGCTTTCCTCTCTCGTTCTACACGCCGATGTGAGACGCACTCTTTTCCTGCACTGGTGCAGGCGCAATAAATATTCCCTGAGCGTGTTAGGCGCNNTCAAGAGGGCTGCCGTTGCCGTTTTCTCTCCAGATGCAACCGCCACCAGTTCCGGCCGGCAAACGTCAATCGAGTTCAAACCGGCATTGACAACCGTGGAAAACGTTTTTTGGTCCAGCGTGGCTGGGATTGGCACCCGCCAGGTGTGGTTGATCGTCGCGGTGGCACTATCGAAACTCAACGAACCCAGTAGTTCCGTGATTGGGTTCAGCAAGCTCACCAAGGCGTACACCTGCTCACGTTCACAGGGTTGAAGGCTTGGGCTACCACCACTCGTGTCGGGTCCCAGCGTCTGTACCTGGACCAGTGGAGCCGATGTGTCGACGATCAGGGTTTGGATCCGGCCATTGAAGAAGTCTGTGGTGATCCGGGTCGTGAAGCGAACGGTGTCACGAATTTGGTCAACCACGAAGACGCCTTCCTCGAGGGTATAGGGAATGGCCTCTTC
>DDYL01000181.1:32973-40699 GCA_002347925.1 Chloroflexi bacterium UBA2235
ACGCCTTCAACAGATCAAGTTCCGGACTCGGGAGCGGTGTGAGTTGCGATCACGAACGGGTCATCGCCAGATTGCCGGATGCGTTTTTGTCGTTTGTGGCACCCATCTTGTTCCGGGGCGCCCGGAACCCCTTTCCGTTGTGCTCACCTAGGTCACCCGAAGCGTTTCTTGTGACAGGCGAATAGGTGCTGTGTCTGCCCCAGTCGAAACCGGGGATGCTTGATGTCCCGCTTGAACTTGGCCAATTGCCGGACTGCCCGAGTGATGCCGCCGTTGTCGATAGAGAGCGAGAGCGATTGGTTTGAAGTCGCATCCCTGATCCGGGGTCCTTCTGGAGGCGAGCGGGTCCTCCGCTCGCGGAATACCGCATTGAGTTGCATGCGACCCATTTGGCCACCTGTCAGAGAAGGCGCTACGCTGAGCAGCCATGAATCGCAAGCAGACTGACCAAATGCGCGATGTTATTGACAAGGCCAAGAGCATCGTGAGAAACACCTTGGTCTGGGATAACCACGGTTGCATGCCAGTCGGGGCGCCCTTCGGGACTGACTTCCTACCCGAACTTCGCCGCTATCGTGAGGCTGGTGTAAATGTCGTCTCGCTGAATGTCGGGTTCGGCGAAATGGACGTTGCTGCCCACTTCCAGACGCTCGCTACGATCCGACGCTGGGTGTCCATTCACGATGACTACATGCTGGTTTCGACTTCTGCGGACGTGTACCTGGCGGAACAGACAGGGCGGCTTGGTGTTTGCTTTGACATCGAGGGAGCGAACGCAATCGGAGATCAGCTGTCGCTCATCAGTGCATATCACTCCCTGGGTGTTCGCTGGATGCTTCTTGCGTACAACCGGAACAACCTTGCCGGCGGGGGGTGCCAGGACGACGACGATGGTCTGACGGCATTCGGCCAAGATGTAGTGCGCGAGATGGAGCGCGTGGGGATGGTGGTGTGCTGCAGCCATACTGGATACCGGACAGCACGCGATGTTCTAAAAATGGCTACGAAACCAGTGGTTTTCTCTCACAGCAATGCACACGCTATCGTTGCCCATCCGCGGAACATCCCTGACGACCTTGTGCGGGAGTGTGCCCAGACCGGGGGCGTCGTGGGGGTCAACGGAATCGGCCTTTTCCTCGGCCCCGCCGACGCAGACCAGGCCGAGCTCGTGGCGACACACATTGATCACATGGTCCAGATAGTCGGTCCACCGCACATCGGACTCGGGTTGGACTACGTGTTCGATACCGGGGAACTCAAGGCGTATCTCGCCAAGATGCGCGCTACCTTCCCCGCTGAGTTCGGCTACGACGCCGAGATTTCCATGCTTCCGCCGGAAAAGGTGCTCCATGTTGTCGCATCGTTGCTTCGACGCGGGTACGCAGAAAGTGACATCCGCGCCATCCTCGGAGGCAACTTTCTGCGGATTGCCCGCGAGGTCTGGTGACTTCGGTTCGTCACCAGACTCTCGAATTCGCCTGAGAACCGACGTCGCACATCACGCCGCGCGACGTTCGCCCGACGAAGCGGTCACGGACGACAGGGCCGCCGCCATGAGCAGGTCATCGAAAGCCGGCAGGGCACGGTAAGCGCGTCGCCAGGCTACAAACGCGGCACTGCGACGCGCTTCGGCGTTGAGGAAGGTTTCCCAAGCCGATGCGCACCTCTCAACTGCGACTTGGAGTCCGGCCCCACTGGCTGCCTTGTCATGGGACGCGCGCGCCGCAAGCCAACTGTTCCAAGCATCCTGCTCAGCTGCGTCAGCCTCGACGAGGGCCTGGTATTCGGGAAGCGCGATGGATGCACGTGCACATGAGTCCCGAGCTGCCGTTCGCCTCCAGACAAGCGCTTGGGACAGGAAAGGCGTCGGCTCCGGGTTTGTGGAGGGCGCTTCGTTTGGATTTACATTCATGCCTGACATCGTTGGACCTCCTCAAATGATGTGCAACCGCCAACCACCTATCTACCAGTAACGGTAGAGTTCCGGGCCATCGGGCGTCCGTTACTTGGGCGTACCGGGAAGTGTCGAACGCGTTTCGAACGACCGGCACCCGGGTGGATGCCAGTCGATCGTGGGTCTCCCGATGAGAAGTGCATCTCCGGTACCCGGTCCGCGACCGACCGTTACCCAACCGTGTAGGCGCGACGCAACGCCTCCCACGCCATGTCAAGCCTTTCTGGTTCGGTCTCGCAGATCGTGACCGTCCGAACGTGGTTTGCAATCCGCGCATGGTCCAGGATGGCCCGAACCAGAGCAGTCGCCATGACTTCCCGCGGGGCGGTGGCCCAGGGCGCCTCCCCTGCCCGTGCCGTTCTCGTTGCCATCAGGTATGTGCCAAGCGACCCGATCCCGTAGACCTCGGCGCGGTCGAGTGCATCACGGACCGCCGCGTAGACGATTTCCGGTGTTGTCGGGAGCCGATGGCCGTGCTCATATTTCATGGTGATGGCGTGGATGAGTCGTCGGCGCAGGCGTCCGGCTGCCAGGTTTCCTGAGCTGGTTACAACAGCCGTGCCCCGGAAGAAGCCATTCGATGGCCCGGTCGGGACAATCCGGTCACGTTCGGCCACAAACGTTGGACCGGCGGCGCGTTCAACGGCAGCCGAGAGGCCACTGCCACCGTTCAGGCGCTTGTTTGCGGATAGGATCAGCGCCTCAGCTTCGAGCGTGAGCAGGTTCTCCGCAACCACATTCACGGTGAGGCTGCCGACGGTGACTGCGCGGGATGTCGATTGCGTTGCGGCATTTCGCCTGGTCCGCGGCGCGGGGACCACTGACCCCCGGACGGTGGACGTGGACGGGCCTTTCCCAGATCCCGGGGCCCCATACAGGGCGGTATGGATCGCAACCCCGCCGTGGACGAGTGCTGCACCCCGAACACCAGACCCTGACAGGCGGATGTCCTGGCCTAGGCCCGGCGGGGTGTTCAAGGTAGCTGTCGCCTGTGCCGAGCTCGTAAGGAAGGCGTGTGCCAAACTCGCGGGATCTGGCACACCGGTCCCAGAAGTTACGGCTTCGAGGGCGTAGCTCCGGACGAGCCTCGGCCAGAACTCGGACAGCGTCTCGGCACGGTCAAAGATGTCCGCTGCTTTGACTTCTCCGCCGAAGATTGCAACGACCCCGACCGCCCCGTCGTTCGGACATGGCAAGTTGATGCGCGTGTCCTCCAGATCAACACGCCTTGCGGTGTACGCATCAGACAGGTCACTGGTGTGGGAGAAGGCTTGAGCGGATGTCAACGACTCACTCACCCTTGCCCAAACCTCGCCCTGATCAGACCGCGGTGCTCCAACCCTGCTGTACGAGGCTCGAACCGAACTCTCCTTGCCCCGGCGAACCGACGGAGGGACGATTTCGCCCGAAGAGAAGTCGACACGGGTCTCGCGCCACCGACCTTGCTCGACGCACGAAACGGGAAGTGTGAAGTCAACTCCCACAGGGATCAGGATTGTGGTGTTCACGACGCGGTTCTGACGCCCTCCCTCAACCTGGTCGCCGTCGATGAGAAGAACCGGCACCGGACCTCGATGCTGGACCGCCAACTCCGGCACCGATCCGCCGTTTAGCTCGGTGACCGTGACATGACGGGAGGCAATTGCGGTTGCCAGGGTCTCGTATGGGACAAGCGCTGCGCTGGTTGTGGGATAGACTGGCACCAGTGTGAGACCGCGATGAGAAAGCGGGTCTCCCACACGTAGACCACTCAACCAATCCGCAAGGATGACTTGCGGTTCAGGTGTGGCACGGTGTACAATGAGCGGGTTAGTTCCTCTGGGCATTGGTTCGCTCCTCCGCAGCTACCCGCTTCATCGCAAGTAGCCTTCAACGAGATAGGTAGCGCAACCGCCCCTTTGTGACAGGATTGGCTCACATCCCCCGTATCGCTGGGCTACTACCCATCCGATTGCTCCTGACCGAACAATTCCATCCCCCGGCACCGCTCACACAGCCACCTTCCCCAGTGTTGTGAACCCTTGCGACGCCGTCCTCTCCGGGCCAGTCAGTCCGGTCGGAGGTCGGGAAAGGAACCACTGACCCGCATGTATGACCTGACGACCCGTAACCAGTCATCTGGGCCCATGAGTTTCGAGCAGATCCATGACCGGCTTTCAATAAATCTGAAAGATCAGGGGGCGTACGAAGATCTCGAGTTCCACATCAAGCGGTGGATCCGGGCGGACGGGATACACGATCAGGTGCATGGCGACGGTGAAGTTCTGAATGACACGCTTTTCCGGGTGTTCACTGGGTTTCACCGCGCGAGGGGGCGGGAAACGTTCCGAGGGTTCGTGATGGGGGAGTACTGGAATGCGAGAAAGCGTTCACGGGCAGATCGGCGCCTAGTGTCGTTCGACCCGACTCTTCATGACCGCATCGACGATGGGATGCCAGAAACCGATGATATGGCGCGTGAGTGCATGGATTGGCTCAGGAAAACCTATCCGCACCAATATAAGGCGATCATCATGAAGGAGGTTGAAGGGTGCGACTATCGGACGATTGCGGCTACGCTTGGAATAGCGGAGGGCAACGCTCGCCAGTCTGTATCACGCGGGAAGCAGGCGCTTCGCGAATGCGTATCGGTGAAAAGAAGCAATGAGCACGAGTGACCCCGCGTCCTATGTGCGCGGCCCGATCGGCGATCGCGAAGTTCGGAGCGTCCTGCGTTCTCTCGATGCCGAACGCTTTGAGGACGAAGAGAATGGCCATTACCCCGATGCCTCGGAGGTTGGGCAGTTCGCATTCCTTTGGTGGATAAGTGGGTTGCCGAAAGCGGCCGCCGAGTTCGAAGAAGTTGCGCGGCACCTGCGCCTGGCGAGTCGTCGAATTGACCCGGGACCGTGGCTTGGTCCGAAGATCGTGAAGTCCACGTGTGCCGAGTGCGCCGAGGTTTTGGCAGATATCTTCGCCATGTCACAACGTGACGGTGTCCAAGCGCACGTTGACTGGGGCCGCGTTTCAGAACGTCTTGATCCGGATGGTTTTCCCTCGATGGGCGGGCAATTGCCGGTTCCACCTGTGATTGCAGCGTCCATGGCCGCGTTCTCTCCTGCGAACTGGCTTGGTGCACCGATGTCATCTCCTCCGATGTTGGATGTGGGAACACCGGATCGACGGACATTCTGGATCGGTCGGTCACACCTGATCGCGCGCATCGGAAGCATCGTCACCTCTGATGCCGAGGTCCTAGTCAGTTCGGATGACACGACGCTGAGGATGGGCGGGGGCGTATCCGGTGCGATCCGTGCTGCGGCAGACGAAGTTGCGTTGTTTGCCGAAATCGAGAAAGTCCGCCTCGGACCCGAACCGGAACTCGGCTCGGTCGTGGTGACCGCGGCGCCCGGGTTGCGGGCGCGGTACCTGTTCCACGCAATCACCCTCAACCTCTCTGAAAGGTCTCGTGCACGCGGGGCCCGTTTCCCCCTCAATGACACGGAGATGACGGGACTTATTGTCCGCCGTGGGGTGGCGCGCTCACTTGAACTCCTTGAGACGTTCGGGTGCAGGTCAATCGCCTTCCCGGTGCTTGGCACCGGCGCGGCCCGCATTCCGTATGAGACTGCCATCGCCGAGATGGTTGAAACGTTGTCCTCGTTTCTTCTGCAATCAGAGTTATCTCTTACCGTCGAAGTGGTATTACGGAATAGATACCAAGACATCACTGATCAACAACTCTTTCAAATGTTTGTTCATGCGATGGAGGCCCGTGTCGGCGTGACGGTGCGGGAGCGGGGACCTGACTTCGAGGTCACGCCATGGCCGTTCGAGGTGGCGTCCGAACTCCGGATCGGGGCAGGAAAGGCGGCGTCCGAACCTCGTCGTCGCCAGTCCCTCGTCCGGCTGATTTCCGAACTCGACGCGCGCCGTGACACACTTGAACGGGAACAGTTGGGCCTGATTGTGGCGAAGGAACCGATTGATCCCGCACGGCTTGACGCTGTGACTTCACAGCTGCACGCACTGCGTGATCGTCGGGCGAAGTTCGAACGCGAGTTTCTTGGTCCGCCGAACAGGCCCGGCCGAGGTGAAATCTTCCTGAGTTCCACCTACCGTGACCTGCACCGGCAACGTTCGGTTGCCGAGACCGTGATCGGCAAGGCTGGGATGCGCCTCGTGGACGAGCCCCGGCGAGGCACGGCGCCGGTCATACCCCGCGCCATGATGCTCCGTGAGATCGATCGTGCAGATGCTTACGTTGGCATCCTCGGTTGGCGTTACGGCTCTCGCGATCCGGCGACTGGTTTGGCGTACACCGAACTCGAGTACTCGCATGCGGTTGGCCAGGGGAAGCCAATCTTGATCATGCTTGCCGACGCGGAGGCGTCCTTCTCAGCCGCTGACCTGGACACCGACGCCGACGCATTTGCCCGGATCCGCACGTTCCGGGATCGAGTTTGCGAGGCGCATGAAGTCGTGAGGTTTGGCAACGACGCGCAACTCCAGGCCGGCCTCCGGCGCGGACTTGACGCATTCGAGCTGTAGCGGTTGGGACGGGGCAGGCGGAAGCCTGTCCCGTCGTCCGTTTTCCCCCTCAACGTGCCTCGCGGGCACGCGAAAAGGCTTCGATCGCGTCAGCGAGAACCCCGGGGCCGTAGCGCACCGGATCGGTCGCAGGAAGGCCAGTCTCCGCAGTTGCCCTTCGGACCGCCGCGTTTGCGTCTTCCTCGGACATCCCGAAGGTGTTCAATGAAATCGCTAACACCGGTGCAGCTTTCACTGGCGCGGTCACGGCCCGGTGGAGAGCCACAAGATCCGAGAGTGACGGGATTGGAAGCGTATACCGCCTGATCTGGCTTCGCGAGGATTGATGGCACAGGATCAGGGCATCCGGTGCCGATCCGTGGATCAGTGAGAGGGTCACACCCGAATATCCCGGATGGACCAACGACCCTTGCCCTTCGACAAGGATGATGTCGCGGGACGTAGACGCTGTCTTGGCAGCCTCCATGACAAGGTCTTCGGATGCTCCCGCGGTGAAGTCAGAGATGACTTCATCAATAGATACACCCCATCCGGCAATCATGATCCCCGTCTGGCCGGTGGGGACGAACACGGAAGTCCGACCCCGGCGGCGGAGCATCGCGTCGATTTCCAATGCGGTCGACATCTTGCCGACGTTGCAATCGCTTCCGACGGTCAGGACGACAGTGGCCGGCAAGGCATGGGCGCGGGTGTCAGCAACCCGGTGGCTGTCGGGTGCGCGTCGTGCGTCCCAGATAGTCACGCCGCACTCGGCCGCGATCGGCGCCAGTTCGTCGTCGTCGTTCAGGAACGCGTGCAACCCGTTGATGACATCTAATCCGGCACGCATTGCCTGAACTATCTGGAACCGCCACGACGCCGGCAGGATACCTCCCCGCGGAGCTGTTCCAAGAAGCAGGGTGTTGGAAGTGGGAGCGATTGCAAGCGCATCCCCGACCGTCGGAACGATCGGAATGTCCGTTCCAATCCCCACCACGTCAGAAGCGTGCTTCCCGGCGTGCGTCTGGTCGACAACCGCAACTACCCGGTCGATGCCGTAGCGGATCACACCCACTGCGGTCTTTGCCTCAAGGAGGTCGAAGCCTCCATCGGCGAGGACGATGATCTGGCGCTCACCACGCGGACGCATCGAGGAAAGTCCTTTCACCGTTTAGGCGGCGAGATGCCCTATCCCGGCCGCTACCGCGCGTCTCCGGGGCACCCCATTGCAACGTGATCGTGATCATAGCCGAGTAAATGAGC
>DDYL01000181.1:40767-41367 GCA_002347925.1 Chloroflexi bacterium UBA2235
TGTCGGGAGAATCCCGATGGGAACCCATGGCAAGGAGACCTCACGATGTCCAAGATCGAAGCCAAACTTCACGAGATGGGGATTGAACTTACGACCCCTGCGCCTCGCCCGGCGACCGTTCCGATTGTCTCAGCAGTACGGGTCGGCAACCTTGTGTGGATGTCCGGTCAGACATCGCAGATGACCGGCAAGGTCGGGCGTGATGTCACGGTAGAACAGGGATACGAAGCAGCCAAACAGTGCGCTGTCGGATTGCTTTCTTCATTGAAGGCTGAGATCGGCGACCTCGACAAGGTCAAGCGGATCGTCAAATTGTTGTCAATGGTGAATGCGACTGACACCCTCACGCAACAGCCGCAGGTTGCACACGGATGTTCGGACGTCTTGGTTGCTCTCTGGGGCGATCATGGGAAGCACGCACGATCAGCGGTTGGATTGGCGAGCCTGCCGGGAGACGCAACGGTTGAAGTCGAGATGATCGTCGAGGTCGAGTAGCGCGTACGGGGACGGCTATCCCGATCCCACATACCAGGTGGGCTACCTCCGTACAATCTTCGTAACCGGACACAGGTCACCGCAAGCCGATTGTGGCGGCGGGGC
>DDYL01000107.1:0-927 GCA_002347925.1 Chloroflexi bacterium UBA2235
GGTGTCACGCTGTTCGTGCCACTCCGCCTCGCACGGAGGAGTTGACCTATGTCCACCCCGCATGAGTACGCCAAACCAGCCGCACTTGTCTCGACTGAATGGGTCGTCGCCCACGGACATGACACCCACGTTCGCCTCGTTGAGGTCGATGTTGACGTTACCGCCTACGCGTCTGGACACATCGCCAATGCAGCTGGGTGGAACTGGCAAACCCAGCTCGGAGACACAATCCGCCGAGACATCCCATCCAAGGGCGCATGGGAGTCACTTCTCTCGTCGACAGGTATCGCAAACGACACCCACATTGTGTTCTACGGTGACAACAACAACTGGTTCGCAGCGTTTGCCTACTGGGTTGCGACGGTCTACGGCCACAAGCATGTCAGCCTCATGAATGGCGGGCGCAAGAAGTGGGAACTTGAGAACCGTCCATTGGTGACCGCAGTACCCCATTTCTCACCGACGACCTATCACGCCAATGATGCCGACCTGTCCATCCGTGCCTTCTCACACCAGGTGCGCGAGTACATCGATGCGCCCGGACGTGCCATGGTTGATGTCCGGTCTCCCGCCGAGTACACGGGTCAAGTGATTGCGCCTCCCGGCATGTCGGAGACGGCCCAGCGCGCCGGCCATATCCCTAGCGCGACGAACGTCCCGTGGGCACAGGCGGCGAACGAGGACGGATCCTTCAAGTCGGCCGAGGAACTCCATGCCCTCTACGGAGGCAAGGGTGTGACCTCGGACAAGGACGTCGTGGCGTATTGCCGCATCGGTGAGAGGTCAAGCCACACGTGGTTCGTATTGCGCGAGCTCCTCGGCTACCCGAACGTGCGCAACTATGATGGCTCCTGGACAGAATGGGGCAACCTGATCGGTGCACCAATCTCCAACCCCTCAGCATCCCACTAACCGGGTCGTCTCATT
>DDYL01000107.1:1017-4132 GCA_002347925.1 Chloroflexi bacterium UBA2235
CTCCAAGCGTGCGGGTCTCCTGAACCTCCCGGACCGCCGGTGCCGAGTGCGGTTCAATCGACCGTCCCGGGCAGGACCCCGCAGACACCTCGGGACGACCAACCCACCGTTGAAGCGTGGTCATTCCGACCGACACCCGGGCCAGAACGGGCCTATCCGGATGGCCAGCGTTCTGGCTCGAAGGAAACTGGACCCAACTTCCGTGCGACCGTTATTGCTGGCCAATCCAACGGCGAAGCGCCGCCGACGTGGATGGTCCACATTGGTGACGTCCTGATTGACGGCGACGTGACTGTGGTCGGGACTGACCTGCTATTTCGCCCCGTCGATCTCGGTGTTGCAGCAAACGTCTGCCAAGCAATTGCTGCGCAGGTCGTTGACCAGGAAGCAATCGCGGCCAATGCGCGGGTCCGTGTGCTCGATGCCAACGGGCGTGTCCTGATCGAAACCGGTGTCAACGCTGACGGGATGCCCGATTGTTCCCCCGGCGTGCACCCCTTTCGCTGAACCTTTGTCACCGCGCACCCGGTCAGGACTGCGGCACCCCCGCAAGTTCAAGGACGGGACGGAACCGTGCGCAAGCATCGTCGACATCTACCAGCAGGCCTGCCCGATCGGCCAGTCGGAAAAGTTCGGCGAGATGAATGATTGATCGCGCACTCTCCTGGCCTCCGATCATGCGGAAGTGCTTCTGACGACCGTTCACATATGACAGGAACACGATTCCGGTCTTGTAGGAGCGGGTAGGCGCGCGGAAGATATGGCGCGCAAGTGGGACGGTGGGTTCGAAAATCGCGTCATACCGCGCATGGTCGCCGGCATCGAGTGCCGCGAGTGCGGCAGCCGCTGCCGGGGCGATCGCGTCGAAAATGCCGAGAAGAGCATCCGAATGACGGTTTTCGTCTCCAGCGATCAACTTCGGGTAGTTGAAGTCGTCGCCGGTGTACATCCGAACGCTTGCGGGTAGACGATCACGAAGGTGGATCTCCCACGCATCGTCAAGTAACGACAACTTGATACCGTCAATCTTGGCCCTGTTCGCGTTGATAACCGCAACGCAACTGTCCATCGCCGCGGGGATGTCACTCGAACCCCAATACCCGGCGAGCGCGGGGTCGAACATGTCCCCAAGCCAATGAAGAATGACTGGTTGGCGGATTTGTGAAAAGACATGGTCATAGACTGAGGCGTAGTCTTCCGGTCCGCGCGCGCACGCCGCCAGTGCCCGGCTTGCCATCAGGATCACCCGGCCGCCTTCACCTTCGACGTATGCACACTGTTCGTCATACGCGCGCTTCACGTCTGCGATCGTCACACCTGGGCCCGGTTTCAGGTGATCAGTCCCAGCTCCACACGCGATTCGGTCGACTGCCCCGATCGCACGTGCATCTGCAAGCGACCGGCGGATAAGTGCCTGGCTCGCTGCCCAGTCGAGACCCATTCCCCGTTGGGCTGTGTCCATTGCTTCAGCGACGGAAAGCCCAAGGGACCAAAGGTGGTGGCGATACGCCATCGTTTCGTCCCAGTCGATCGCTACATCAACGGTTGGGTCCGAGACCGCGGCCAGTGGGTTTGAAACAACGTGTACCGCAGAGTAGGCGACACGCGTCCGGGATGGCGCGAGGGATGCGAGACGTGGGTCGAACGCCGGAGGATCTCCGTGGCCAGCGTTGTACTGAAGGACTGCCCCCGCCGCGTCTGGAAGCTGCAGGGATGCACGCGTGGTCATGGTTTTGGTTCCTCCAGGTCACATGCACACAGCCGCCGGGTGGACGGCCCTGATAGTTTCGCGTTAGACGCCAGCGGCCTGTTTGATCTTCTTGAGTTGTTCGGCCTCTGGCGTCGCCTTGTAATGCGGATCAAGCGGGTAGCACCCGGATGGCAACCCGTTTCGAGGTGCCGTGGTGCAATCTGAGAATGTTCGGCACACCCTTGTTCGCGCGATGTCATGCCCACCGACCGCTTCGGTAATGATCTCCGGATAGGAGAGGACCATGCGACCCAGGCCTACGCTATCCACCCAACCCTGTCGGACTGTCGCCTGTGCGACGTTTGGCAGGAACTCCTGCAAGTAGGAGTATCCGGTGCCAACGAACACCATTTCCGGTGGTGCCGTTGCCTTGATCGCCCGAACGACGGCAATCTGACGTGCGACCCCGACTAATGGATCCTCCGGAGGCTGATACCCATCGGAAGGCGGGAACGCAGCTGGACGTTGGATATGGGGTACGTAGTAGGGAGAACCGGCGGTCAGGTTGATGAGCGTGATGCCGAGTGTGTGACACAGTTCGATGAACTGTCGCGTCTCGGTCAGGTCCGGAACCAGTGGGTTTGCCGGGTCATGTCCGAAGCCAAAAGGATAGATTTCGAGACCACCGAGCCCGACCGGCATCCCGGGGCCCAGACGTCCATTACGTGCCCGCGAGGCATCTGGCACGAACGGCAGGAAATCAAATGCCGACAAGCGGACTCCAAGTCCGATGGGGTTCCCGTCAGCGCGGATGCCTGCGACGATTTCGCGGAGCAGTCGTGTGCGGTTTTCAAATGAGCCGCCGAACTCACCGGAACGACCCCGTGCACCAAGGAATTCGTGAAGCAGGTAGCCGTGGCAGTGCTTGATGTCGACGAAATCGGCGCCGCACTCCAGGGCCAACCGTGCTGACTTGACGTAGTCCGAAATCAGGATCCTGAGGTCGGCGTCGGTAAGGATCTGGGAATCGTCGGTTACCCGGAAACGCGCGTCGAGTAATGGATGACGGAAAGCCACGCGCGGTTCAAACGCACCTCCGGGATTAGGCCGGCAATATCGTCCGGAATGGGTCAATTGGAACCCGATCACGAGGTCATCCGTCTGGCCGTGCGCTTCTGAATGGGCTTCGACGAGAGCGTCGCGCACTTCCCGGATGCCTGCAGCATGCGGCTCATCCAGGATCAACTGGTTGGGGTTCGCACGACCGTCATGGCGCACAGCCATGGCTTCGCAACCCCAGATCAGCTTGGCGCCGGAGAGCCCAAAGCGCTGCCAGCGACGACGAACTGCCGGAGTAATGCTTCCATCGGGAGTTCCGTCCCACCCTTCCATTGGATGGATGGCAACGCGATTGCCGATGCGTCT
>DDYL01000107.1:4208-4699 GCA_002347925.1 Chloroflexi bacterium UBA2235
GCAACCCGGCGGACAGGGTCGGATCCGCCAGACGGGTGCGACGTTTGCACCCCGGTTGGCAAGCGAACGCCCGTAGGGGGATCAACAACCACGTCAGTCGGGCTTGCGCGAAACGGCTCGCTGTCGTGAGGTTCCAGGTTGGTAGACAATATTGTGGCCCTGCTTTGGTGAACTGATGAGGTGTATTTAACCTACGGATGATCGTCTGATCGAGACCACCCGTAAGGCACGCTTCAACCTTATGGTAGTACGGGTAGGAATTGTTCCGGAAAATTTGTCGAACTTTTTGAAGGAGTCCACGAGGTGCGACCGAGCAATCCGGGACGGTCGACGAGAGACTACAAGGACGCAGAATTGCAGAGAGTTTGCTCCGATTAAACCTCAATCCCTGTGTCACCGTACACTGATGGCATCATGTCGACCTTCTGGGAGCCTCCCCCCCTTCTCGCCATCGGTGCGGTCGTCGGGAGCGTGATCCTTGCGTATGCCGT
>DDYL01000107.1:4788-6381 GCA_002347925.1 Chloroflexi bacterium UBA2235
GTTGAGCCCGTTGATGATGACCGCTATCGGGTCCGATTTGGGAAGCCGATTGAGGCAGAGGTCGCCTTGATGTACTTCGGGTTCTATCCGGATGTTCGCCTTTTCTGGAAGGATGGCCGGGTGGTGTCCGTGGTTGCGCCCTCCCGAATTTACGAGCAAATCCTTGCCGACTTCGCCGGAGACGACTCAGACTCCCCTGACGCTTCAGAACGGATCAACCGCGCCGTCCTTGACGATCTGGATTGAACTCTATCGGCCGTCGCGTGTTAGTCGACGGATTGATTTGACTTGGGGATGCGAGTTAGGTCCGGCTCTCTACGTTCACCGGCAGGCCCGACTTGGCCGATTTCAGGCCCGCCAGGAGGACCTCGGTCACGTGACGAGCGAACCGAGCGTTCGACACCGGGGGCTGATGCACAGCCGTAATGCAGTCAATCAAGTGCTCGTGCACGTTACCGGTGGCGAATGGCGCGACGTCGACAACTGATGGTGTCGCTGGAATGTCCTCGCGCGTGTAGGAACCGGGTGTCCACTTCGTGAGTGGGTTTCCACCATGTCCCGGGGCAACGAGCTTTCCTTGGGTTCCATGGACGTGGAGGAAGTTTGTGCGTGCTGGATCGCACCATCCGGTCTCCATCGTACCAAGGGCCCCGCTGGTGAACTCAAGCAGGAGGGTCGCGGTGTCCTCAAGTTGGGTTGGCTTGTCAAAGGTTGACGTGCGACCGAAGACACGCCCGACGGAGCCGCCGACGGCAATCAGCTGAGACGTTGCGTAGACACCCATGTCAAAGAGGGCACCAACCGACGCCTGAGCGGCATCGAAGAACCAGAGATCGTTACCAGTTTCCTCGAAGGCATCGCGAACCTCTGAGTAGTACACCTCAGGTCCGCCGTGTGACGAACGACCACTTGCGCCGGAGACCCGGCCGATTTCGCCCATTGCAATCTGGTCACGCGCAGCGTAGATGGCCGGCGCAAAGTGTGGCATTGCCAAGGTCACAATGCCCCGCTCAAAGGCGGCGTCGGCGGCTTCGACGAAGCGGTGGGCGTCGTCGAGTTGATCACAAAGCGGCTTCTGCATGAGTAGGTGCTTGCCCGCAGCAAGCACGGCAAGCCCAGCGGGCACGTGCATCGGATGAGGCAGCGCAACGATCACCGCATCAATCTCAGGNNNTGGATCTGGGGAAGATGGAGCTTGTTCGCTATCCCGCCCGCGCCAATTACGCCGAATGTGACCATGATTTCTCTCCAGTTGCCGAATTCTGTGGTCGATTGCCGTTAAGAGACAAACCGTCCGTCATCGATGTGCCGAGTGCATGCAATAACCGATCTGGTTCCTATGCCTCGGTGATTGTGACTTTGGTGCCGGAAGAAACCTGCTTGAATGCCTTCGCGTCACCGACGACTTTCCCAACGATGTTGACCGGCGATGCCGGTCTTATCTCGTCCCCGCGGCTCATCGGGGTAGGTCCGTAGAATATGCAGAACGCGTTGCCGGGAGGCCAGTATCCAAGATCCCCCAGACCTACCGTCGCCTTCGCGTTCTCCTCGTCACGGTGAACCGGAATGGCGAAGTAGATCTCGTCGCCCCAG
>DDYL01000107.1:6416-19180 GCA_002347925.1 Chloroflexi bacterium UBA2235
CTCGTTCAGCGTCGCGTCCATCGTCACGTTGCCGGCGGTGATACGAATGGTTCGTGGCATGGTGGGTTCCTGGCGCAAGTAACCCCTAAGGAGACCTTGCGGGGTTCCTATGGAATATCAATAGACGCGGCGCCTCGGCTACTGGTTCAGCCGAGGCCCTGAGCGACAACTGCGTCCTTGTTCACGGGCGTCTTCGGTGCCTTGTGCGACAACACGTTGATGATGTTGTCTGCGGCGAGTTCACTCATGTTGTCTCGCGTCTGCATCGAGGCACTCGCGATGTGGGGCACTATGAGGCAGTTGTCGAGGGTAAGCAAGGGATCGTCCATGTGGATCGGTTCGGGCGAAGTCACGTCGAGACCTGCCGCCCAAATCGTCCCGTTGTGCAAGGCGTCGTAAAGTGCCTTCGGGTCGACGATCGGGCCACGAGCGCTATTGATCAGGATGGCCGTTGGCTTCATCATCTTCAGGCGGTCAGCGTTGATCAAGTGGTGCGTCTCGGGCATGTAAGGAGTGTGGACGCTCACGAAGTCGGCTTGGCGGAGGACTTCCTCCACCGAACTGGCGTAGTGGTAGCCGTACTTCTCTTCCAGATCTTGGCGGCGATAGGCATCGTAGTAGACGACCTTCATCTCAAACCCCGAGGCCCGGCGGGCCATCGCTGCACCAATTCTGCCGACGCCGATTAGCCCGAGGGTCGCGTGATGGATGTCCTGTCCCCGGAACAAGAGGGGTCCCCAGGTGGTCCACTTGCCATCGTGCACGTACTTCTGCGCTTGTGGAAGCATGCGTGCCGTTGACATCAAAAGCGCCCAAGCGAGGTCCGCGGTCGTATCGGTAAGCACTTCTGGCGTGTTCGTGCCGATGACGTGTCGCTGGGTCATTTCGCCAACGACGAAGTTATCGAAACCGACCGCCAGATTTGCGACCACCTTGAGTTGGGGGCCCGCCGCTTCAAGGAGTTCGCCGTCGATTCTTTCGGTAAGGAGTGACAGGATTGCGTCAGCGCCCTTGACTTTCTCCAGAAGAGTGGCACGGGGAATAACCTCATCGGAATGCCATTGGTCAATTTCCCAACCGGTCGCACGTAACTTGGCTGGTCCGATGTCGGGGATGTTCCGTGTGATGAAGACCCTCATGTGATGCGTTCCTCCTTCGGAAAGGTGCGACGTTGCCGCTCTAGCGTGACTACGTCTGTGGCGCGAAATGCTGGACGTAACTTACTTGACCGTGCCTGGCGCGTGCTGCGCGCCGAAGCTGCGCCAACAACGCCCCCTCATGGTGGAAAAGCAATGTTTTGCTTAATCTCAGCTGAACTTCACTTTCCCGCCCGTTCCGATTTTTGAATGTCGCGCGATGATTCCTCTACCGCTCTGGCCTCGTGGATATTTCACTCGGTCGAAAGGCGCAAATCTGGCTAGTCAACGAATCATTGACGTCACGCCTCAGGGAGGCACGGTCCCGAAATAGCGGTCACCAAAGTCGCCAAGTCCCGGCATGATGAATTTCCGTTCATTCAGGCCACGGTCAAGGGTTGCCGTGTAGATAGCGCAGTCCGGAACCCTTTCATGAACCGCACATACTCCTTCTGGCGCTGCGACCGCGCAAATGAGGCGGACGTCACGGGCTCCGTCGGCCTTGGCAATCTCCAGGCTCGCCAAGGCCGATCCGCCAGTGGCAAGCATCGGCTCGAGGATCATCACGGCGGCGGTATCAATCGGCGTAGGCAGTTTTCTGTAATAACCGCGGGGGATTGCGGTGTGTTCATCGCGTTCAAGTCCCACGAACCCAACGCGTGCGTCAGGGAACATGTCCGTGGCGGTATCTAGCATTGCAAGGCCAGACCGGAGAACCGGAACAAGGACGATCGGGCGTCCGATCCGGTTGACGGTCGTGGCCTCGAGGGGTGTTTCGATACGATTGCCAGCCAACGGCAAGTCACGCGTTGCTTCGAAGAGCAGAAGTTGCGTTAGCAAGCGCGCCGCTCGACGGAACTCAGCAGTCGTGGTTTTAGTGTCACGCAGGCGCGCGAGGCAATCTTCGACTAATGGATGGGCTACGACGGTCAGGCGTCGACTGGTGGTAGTGGTCGCGTTCACAAGGTCAGGATACTGGCGAAGGTCTGCCATTCGGTCTCACGTGCCGTGGTGACCTTGCCCGGGCACCCGTTGGAAAAGAGCGATGCGAACCCCATCGGGGTCGAGGCAATACACGTTTCGCGCCCCGGCATTTACCCCTGAGGTCAGTGTCACCGGTCCAGAAAGGAAACGGACGCCAAGCCCGGTCAGGTGGGTGGAAACCGCGTCGATATCAGTGACGTCAAACGTGAGGTGAATGGCTCCAGGGTTCGCAGTCTGGACATCTAGGGGTTCACCATGAGGGACTAGAACCTCGATCAATTCGAGCACCGGTTCGGTGGTCCCGCGTGGACGGAGGAACGCCATGCGGATGTGGGTCCGCTCATACCCCAGGATGAGACCAAGGTCCGCGCTGTCGCGTTCCTGTCGACCGAGGAGTTCGAACCCAAGGAGTTCTTGGTAAAAGTGGAGGCTAGTCTCGAGGTTCCGTACGGTAATCCCGATATGGTTCCAACCACCAATGGCGGGGGCGAACTCCGAATGGTTTCCTTGCATTGCGTTGGCATTCTAACCCGATATCTTTGGGGCCAACTCGGGTCCATCGCTCGCCTGGTGGCGTGCCTTCCTGTGGGGGTGGCCCCCTTTTTCTCGGACATCTGCAAGGGCACTTCGTGAGTTTCCGGATACCCATCCTCAGCGTTGCGCTGACAATTGTGGCGACCGCACCCATTTGGTTGGTCGGATACATCGTTCGTCCAAACCTCTGGGAGACTGACGACGGTAGCCCCCATCTGTTCCGCACGCTCGTGATGTTGGAGGCCCAGTCTCGCTACCTGGGCTTCCCTCGCTGGGTCCCGGACTTCTTCCTCGGCTACGGATATCCAGTCTTCAACTACTACGCGTCGATGACGTACAGCGTCGTTTCACTGATGGCCCGGGTAGGTGTCCCGATCTACTCAGGGTTCGAAGCTCTCGGAGCGGTGAGCGTTGTCCTGGGCGCAATTGGCGTATCCGCGTGTGTCAGGGCATTTTGGCCAGTCTCATCTGGCCGGCTGGGGTCTATCGCCGGCGTTGCCGGCGGTCTGACCTATGTCGCAGCCCCCTACCCGTTCGTGACCAACCTCTACGTGCGTGGTGACCTGCCTGAAGCCATCTGCCTCGCAATTCTTCCGTGGTTCATTCTTTCAGTCCATGGGGCATTTCACGATTGGTCGTCGTCGCCACGAAGGATTGGCTTGATCACCGGCGCTTTAGGTGCGCTCTTGCTCTTGACCCATTCGCTGAGCGCCGTAATGGCGGCCGGTTGCGCGATCATTTGGTCAATTGGCCAATTCGCCTTCGCCTGGCGACGCTCCGTGAAGGCACTGGGCCGATTGGCATGGGGGGGGGTGCTCGCCCTTGGTTTGACCGCATTTGCAACTGGTCCGATGCTTCTCGAACGGGAGGCTGTCCAGGTTGATGTAATCAAGTTTCCAATCGAAGGCATTCTTCAGACGCTTTCGGCACCGTTCGGGGTCGGCAGTCCGATTTCACGGCCATCACGCTCACCTTATGGTGAGGAATTGAGCGCGGTGGACTGGCAGTTTGCCTTCCGGTATCCGTGGGGTCCTCCTGGGTGGGATGGGCCAGTCAAACCCGGTGCAGTCCAAATTGCGATCTTGGCTATGGCGTCCTTGGGGGTAGTTGCCTGGCGGGTCGGGCGGTTCCGGGCCTCTCTGTCTGGTCGAAGTCCTGCAGAGCTTGTTTACCCACCGGTCTCACCGTCCGAGCTGGGAGCCCTGACTGGTTCATTTGGTCTGGTCGCAATCACGTGGTTCCTGAATACGAATTGGTCAACAACCGTCTGGCTGTCTATCGACACGCTTCGCTGGCTCCAATTCCCATCGCGCCTCTATGGCCCGTTTTCAATGGGCGTGGGACTTATCGTCGGGTGTGCGGTGTCGCGTGCACCAACTCGATTGATCCTGTCGGCGGTCGGCCTTGTGATCGCCGGTTGTTCGTTGATCGCAAGCACTCTATACGGAGCGCCGTTTCCGTACCCGGGCGCAACATCCCAAGCAGTAAGTCGATCAAGTCTTGTGGATGCCGAGTACGCGAGGGACACTTGGGCGGGTCGCGTGACATCAAGCGGGGAGTTCACCCCCCGGCTGTTTGACGTAGCGGCGAGGCAACGAGATGACGACACCCGACTGGGGTTGATCGGTCGACCTCGCGGCAATCATGTGCTTGACTGGCAGTACCCGCCTGCGAGTTGGATCGGTGGCACGGTACTCGTTTATCAGGGAGAGGCGCGAATACGTTCACTGCGATCGCGCGGACTGATCAACGAAGTTCAAGTAGATGTCGAAACTGGTGGCGCGACAATCGCATGGCATCAACTGGACTTCCCCGGATGGCGTGCGCTCGTGGATGGGGTTCCGGTCCCGATTCGCACCCCGGCGTACCGTGCTGATGAGGACGCGACCCTCGGGTTCCAATTGGTCGATGTTCCTCAAGGAAGCCACACCGTCACAGCCGTATTTGGTTCCACACCCGTACGAATCCTCGGAGACGCAATTTCGTTTGGAACAGCGGTCGTCCTTGCGTGTGCATTGGCTTTGCAATCCAGGCGAACGAAAGCCCGTTCACTCTCTCACCTGTCCGCACTGGGGGCATCGGTAGTCATTGCCGTATTGACGGGCGGACAACTCAGTTCCGAAGTGGCGGGCCAACTTACACGTCGTCTTGTCGGGGATGCGCCCAACCGGATCATCATGGACATCGCTGAGGCCGTCACTTCTGGTCAGGCACGTTTGTCCTCGCCAACGGGGACGCGGCTTGCCTCCGACGCGTTCCTTGATGTCGGAGTGACGCAAATTGGCCTCTCGGACATGGTTGGAGACGCTATTGACCCGCATGCCCATGGAGGTCGGCGACGACGCTGGGTTTTCATGCATCCACCATCGCGCGCGACGGTGACTTTTGGGGTTCAACACACTGGGACATTTTTCCAATCTGGGGTCGGGATGAGGTCGGACGCTTGGAAAACCGACTACGGCGACGGAATGGTTTTTACTGTGGAAATTTCCCCTGCGGTCGGCGACAGGAGCAAACAGGCCGTACAACGATGTTCGCTTCGGATAAATCCCAGGGCGCTTGAGGACGAGCGTCGCTGGATTGAGTTTCGCGTCCCGCTTGATCGTTGGGTTGGACAGACGGTGGACCTCACGCTCCTCACTGGCCCGGTTGAGGATGTGCGAAATGACTGGGGCGGATGGGGGAACCCGATGGTTGTGGTTGATACGTCGATCCGACGACCTGCGAATGGCCCCCGCCCGCCCGCGTCGGTGGTTCCCAATCCGGACACCGGATGCGCGCCAGAGAGTGGCTAACCGTCTAGATTTCGCGTCCGAGATAACCGCCCAATCGAGATCCGATAGCGGATCGTCATCGGGCAACTGATGCGAACCGGTAACCCCACGTGGCCCGGTCGCCGGTGGTCACCGTGGCGATCCACCATTCGATGCCATCGCCAAGCGACTGCGTCTTCAACAGGCCCGGCCGTTCAGCAGTGTTTTGGTCGAGGTCCGGGAACACGATCGTCGTGATCCCTTCTGGAACCACCAGCGTCTGACGTCGTTCCCAGTACCGGCTCGTGTCAGTGCCTATCCCAGCGACCGCCACATTGAACAGAAGCTCGTGTCTGTATCCGGGCAGATAGTAGCGGTACTGCCGGGACCGGTCGTATGCCACAAGCAGGGTCGAAGCCGGGATGAAGTCACTGCGTAGCGCCGTTACTGTGCGATCGAGCGTGCGGTCAACTTCCCTGATTTCGCGCAGGCGTCCTTCACCGGGACCGACCAGAAACAGGCCCGCGTTCATCGTGCAAATCGTGAGGATGACAGCAGAAGTCGTCATGATTTCGCGCATGCCTGATCGTGTCCGCCGCAGCGCCGCGAAGAGATCCACTACGAGGTCACGCGTCCCGGCAGCAACGAGAAGGCACGCGGGTGGCAGGAACGTGAGTATGTAGCCCGGATTTCCAAGGTGAACAAGCACGTAGAAGGCCAAAGGCGGTGCGAGCCAGATGGCTACGAAACGGGTTTCGGGCTCGCTCGTCAATCGCGTTGGGCGGAAGCGAACGCCCAGGTCCAGAACCAGGAGCAGGATTGCCGGTCCGAGACCTGCGTAGGTGAAATTCACTAGCGCACGCAAGTTTTCCAGAACACCGAGTAGTTGCTTGCCGAGGCCGGACGTCGACTGGATGAAGTAGGCGTAGTAGCCACCGGTGGCTTGCTGGTAAACCTCCCAGCCACCCGTGGCGATGACCATTGGCACGTACCACGCCATGATCACGGCCACACCAGTGCTTCCCGCAGCGACCAAGCTCCCGAGTCCCGTGCGCCAAGACGATGAGGTACTGAGGATTGCCCAAGCAAGGACTGGAGCGAGAAACGGCGCGATTTCGCTCCGATAGCCCGAACCGATCCCGAGAATGATGGCCCCGACGATCACCCATCTCCTGGCACGCCTTTTGTCCGAGACGACCCGCAGCGATACCCACGCGCCTGATGTTGAGAAGGCTGCCAGGAGTGCGTATGGGTAGGCGACCTCACCCTGACCCCAGAAAAGGGCCGATGTTGCAAGTACGCAACCGGCAAGAACCCCAGTCGTGCGGTCGAAGAGACGCGCGCCGACCAGGACAAGCATCGTCACCGCGAAGCCACTGGCGACGATGCTCAAAGTGACATAACTTGTGTTGGCATCACCGATAGCCAGCCGCAGCATCCACGCCGTTGCGACGTATAGCGGATAGCCGGGAGGTTGGGGTTGATGGAAGGCTACGTTGTATTGGTCAAGAGCCAGTGCGTAGTTCGCGCTGTCCCAAGCGAAGAGGTACCTGCTTCGGAATGGAATGCGGGATGCTGCCGTGGCCAGTCCCATCGCCAGCGCGAAGAACCCAAACAAATCGAGCCGGGTCTGGCGATCATGCTCGCTGTCTCGCAAGACAGATGTGGATTGGCCGCTAGGTTCAAGGCTCGCCATCTCCGCTTGAACGGGTTTCGAGGGCATCACGTTGCCTGTCGTCGGTGGCGCTGAAGCAATTCATATCTACAAGACTGATCGCCTGCCTGATCGCGCAAGCGAACCCCGGTCAGTCGTTGGCCGATGGTCACCTTCATTGGAAATNNNATGGTCGTCGTGCGCGGCGACGACCCGCGCGGTCACGCCCTTCTCTCCGACGCCCATGCAATGGGGTACGCCTCATTGCAGTCGGTAACGATCAGCGATCTCATCTTTTTTCAGGGGGGTCTTGGCTCAGACCTCCGCAGTGACCTCGAGACCATCCTAGTGGATCCACTGCTTCAGTCATCCACGTGGTTTCGTAGCGCCGGGTTGGAGGATGAAACGTCCCTCATGGTCGAGTCCGTCCTCCATGCTGGGGTCACGGATGCCGTCGCGGAACAACTGCTTCGAGTCGCACGACGCAAAGGCTGGCCGGTCCACGGGGTCGTGACCGGGCGGCGCATCGAACTACGGGGCGAAATCCCACACGGTTTGCGCGAGATACTTATTCGGCGCTTGATGGTCAACCCGGTAATCGAGCACTGGGTCGTGGACAGTCTTGTTGAACCGGTCTTCGCTCAGAGTGCGTCCGAGGCTATCGACGTTGCCGACAAAGGCGTGCTCATCGAAAAGCCTCTCCCCGCGGGAATGCCGGCCACCGAAGCCATTCACGCAAACCGGGCGGTTCACCTACCGGTTCGTACGGATTCCGATCTTGAAGCACTCAACCGGGCGCGCGGAATGGCCCTCGACCCGGCTGAACTCGATGCTGTTCGGTCCTATTACGCTGGTCGCGGTGGGGTCGCCCCCGACATCGAACTTGAAATGATCGCGCAAACGTGGTCAGAACACTGCGCCCATAAGACGTTCCGCGCGAGAATTACCACAACAACCGGTGATGAAATTGCCCCGCTCCTCGACCAGCTTCGGCGCGCAACCACCCAGATTGATGCGCGATACGTCGTAAGCGCGTTCGTTGGCAACGCTGGAATTCTCCAGTTCACTCCTGGCACAACCTTCGCTGTCAAGTGCGAAACCCATAACCATCCCAGTGCGATCGAGCCGTTTGGTGGAGCAAATACTGGCGTTGGAGGTGTGATCAGGGATGTCCTTGGGGCGTCGCACCGTCCGATCGCTTGCACGGACATCCTGTGTTTCGGACCTGCAGACACCTCTGATGCGCTGCTTCCAAACGGTGTGATCCATCCCCGACGTGTGCGCTCGGGTGTGGTGGCAGGGGTCGCTGACTACGGCAACAAGATCGGACTTCCAACCCTTGCGGGCGCAGTCCTCTATGACCCCGGGTATGTCGCGAACCCGCTCGTTTTCGCCGGGTGCATCGGAATGGCCAAATCCCCATACGTGGCGGAGCGCCCGCTTCCGGGCGACCGGATTGTCGTTCTCGGCGGTGCTACGGGCCGCGACGGCATTAGAGGGGCCACATTTTCCTCGGCGACGATGGATGCGACCACCGGGGATGTGGCGGGCGCAAGTGTGCAGATTGGTGACCCAATCACCGAGAAGCTTCTCGTGGACCTGCTGGCAGATGGACGGCATCTCTATCGATCGATCACCGACTGCGGTGCAGGAGGGCTTTCTTCCGCCATTGGCGAGATGGCGGAGGGCATTGGTGCCGAGGTAGACCTGGACCAATTGCCAATGAAGTACCCCGGTCTCGCACCATGGGAGGTATGGCTCTCAGAGGCCCAGGAACGGATGGTCGTGGCTACCGCAGACCCCGAACCGCTTCACCATGCCTGTGAAAGCCTGGGCATTCATTGCACCGATATCGGAGCATTCACGGGAACGGGCCGCTTGGTAGTCCGATCCTCGGGGCACCCGATAGTGGACATTGACACCGGATTCCTGCATGACGGTCGCCCAACCCGTCACATGGTTGCCAAGCTCCCTCAACCCAACCGGATTGGTGCATTTTCCGGAGCCCCGCACCTCTCCGAGGGAGGTCTGGGTTCCCCAACATCTCTCGACGCCATGCACGTCGCCGAGTTCGAAACGATTCTGCTCGAGCTACTTTCCCACCCAAATATCGCCTGCAAGGCGCCCGTGATCCGTCGGTACGACCACGAGATCCGCGGTGCGACACTCGTCAGACCACTCGTCGGCGAACCGATTGGTGGGCACGTCATTGGTCATGCCGATGGGACGGTCATCGCGGAACCACTTGCACCCCACGGGATTGCGCTAGGGATCGGGGTAAATCCATGGTTCGGGATGACTGATCCGGAGCGCATGGGTCAGTCCGTCGTGGATGAAGCTGTGCGGAATGTGGTCGCCTGCGGTGGCGATCCTGATCAAATCGCGTTGCTCGACAACTTCTCATGGGGTGATCCCCGTCGTGAGGAGACGCTTGGTGACCTTGTTGCGACTGTAGCTGGCGCTTGCGAGGCCGCCATTGCCTTTGGTGCACCATTTGTTTCGGGCAAGGATTCGCTTAATAACGAATACTTGGGAGCCGACGGTGGTCGCCACGCGGTCCCTCCAACCTTGGTAATCACTGCGGTTGCACACGTGCCCGAGGCGTCACGAACTATTACTCCCGATCTCAAGGCTGCTGGCAACGCCCTGTTGGTTGTCGGCATGACGCCGGTTGCATTCGGTGGATCGCATATCGCGTTGGTGCGCGACATCGCACCTTCGTCTGCGCCTCCGTTTGACCAGTCAGCACCAGCGCGGTATCGCCGACTTCATGCAGCCATCCGCGACGGCCTCGTAGTTTCGTGTCACGACATTAGCGAAGGTGGCCTGGCCGTAGCGTTGGCAGAGATGGCGATTGCCGGAAATCTCGGGTTTGACGCTCCCACCCCGCCTCCCACTTTCCGTGCGGACGCGAACGATCCCCTACGAGGGGCCGCTGCCCTTGAGGTCCTTTTCGGCGAGGGGAACGGCCGGTTCGTCGTCGAGGTGGAACAACGCCATGTGGCGGCATTTGTCGCGCGCATGAGTGGCGACGCTACGGTGATCGGTGCCGTTGCCACAGGGGAAATTGCTCGTTTTCCCGTTTTTGGCGAGGATGGCATGTCTATCCCGGTGGCAGCCCTGCGTCAGGCATGGATTGGTCGCCCATGAGCCGCCGACCAGAGGCGGCAGTTCTCACCGCACCGGGAACCAATCGCGACCCCGACGCATGCTTGGCGCTTGAATTGGCAGGCGCCAATCCGGTCGTGATCCCTGTCACTTCATTGCTCGACGTCCGGTCTAGGCTTTCTGACAGTGACATGATTGTGATTCCCGGAGGGTTTTCGTATGCGGACGCCCTCGGTGCCGGACGCCTGTTCGCGACCGAACTCGATCACGTTCTCGGTGACCACCTCTCCGTCGCAGCGGCCGACCGTCGTCCGGTGATCGGCATCTGCAACGGCTTCCAGACGCTCGTGAGGTTGGGTATCTGGACCCGCGAGGGATTCCGCCTCGCGCTTGGACACAATGTCGACGGCGTATTCACCTGCGAATGGGTCAATCTGGTGCCAGACCCGATGACGCGGTGCATATGGACGGATGGCCTAGAAGGCGAAGTCGCATGCCCTGTCGCACACGGCGAGGGTCGCGTCGTTTGTGATGATGCGACCGCATCGGCGTTGATGGAAACCGGTCGGGTTGCCCTTCGATACGTGCGAAATCCAAATGGATCGCGAGGTGACATGGCGGGGTTGACTGATGCCACGGGTTTCATCCTGGGGCTTATGCCTCATCCAGAGAATCACGTGGTTTCGAGGCAGCATCCTGGCTTCCGGCGTGGGATTGGTGGGGGACTTGGACTTCGGATCTTCGAGAATGGAGTGCGCCATGCCGGACGCTGACGCGTCACCATCTGTCACCGATCCCGCAGGACTTCAGGGAAGTTTGACGCCGGTGGTGGGATGTGACGACATCCACCTTGACTTGCCAGGACGACGGGTTGGCAAGGTTCGCGTTTCATACGCCCTTGCCGATGGACGTCGATTGTTTGTGACGACCGACCGTTTGTCGGCCTTCGATCGGGTTGTGGCCGTCGTGCCCTACAAGGGTCAGGTCCTGAACCAGTTGGCAGCCTGGTGGTTCCACCAAACCCGGGGGATTGTTGCCAATCACGTAGTCTCCGTCCCTGATCCGAACGCCACGATTGGCGTTGAGGCGCGTCCCCTGCCGGTCGAAGTCGTTGTCCGGGGTGTGATCACGGGGACCACGTCTACTTCGCTGTGGCGACAATACGATGTAGGCGCAAGGACCATTTACGGGCACGCGTTCCCGGATGGACTGCGCAAGAACACGCGTCTGCCCGAGGCCATCATCACTCCTACGACGAAGGGCGAAGCTGGCGCGCACGACGAACCGCTTACCTGTGTCGAGGTGGTTGAACGGGGGTTGGTTGGGTCAGAGATGTGGACACAGGTGCAGACGGCAGCGCTAGCACTGTTCGCTTTCGGGCAACGGATTGCTGAACAGGCAGGACTGATCCTCGCTGACACGAAGTATGAATTCGGCATCGCTCCCGACGGATCGCTGTTGTTGATTGATGAAATGCACACGCCAGACTCTTCGCGCTACTGGGAAGCCTCGTCATATGAAGACAGGGTTGGGCGGGGCGTGGAACCCGAAAGCCTCGACAAGGAGCCGATCCGACTCGCATTGGACGCGTTGGGGTACCGTGGCAGTGGAGCGCCCCCGGTTCTTTCCGGCGAAGTAATAGCTTCAACCACGATCCGGTATGTCGCCGCATATGAGCGGATCACCGGCACGAGGTTCGTTCCCGGTACCTACCCAGTCGAAGAGCGCTTGTTGGCAGCGCTCAATCGAGAGGGATTGCTAGGAAGCCAGCCGAGGAGAGTGCAGGAATGAAACCGCTCGTCGTGATCCTGATGGGTTCGCCGGCCGACCGGGAACACTCAGGCCGGATTGCGGATGCATGCAGTCGGTTTGGTCTTGAACCAGTCATCCGAATCGGTTCGGCGCACCGGACGCCCGAACATGTGCTCGGACTTCTTCGAGCGTACGATGCCGAGCCACGCCCGAAGGTATTCATCACCGTAGCCGGCCGGTCCAATGCGCTATCCGGCTTCACCGATCCGTCTGTTCTTGCGCCAGTGATTGCCTGCCCTCCCCCCGGCGACCAGGTAGATCTATGGAGTAGCCTCCGGATGCCGCCGGGCGTCGGATGCGCAACAGTCCTCGAGCCGCTCAACGCGGCACTGATGGCGGCGAAGATATTCGCCGTTACAGATCACGACATTGCCGAATTGGTGAAGTCCTATCAGGAATCGCAACGGGTTCGAATTCTCGAGGCCGATCTTGAGGTGTCCGGATGACAGGACGCTCCTCGGCAGGTGCGCCCGTCGCCATGGACGATCGTCCTTATGAAGAATGTGGCGTCATCGGCGTGACTTCCCCATCCGAGGAGGTAGGTGAACTCGTTTTCTTCGGCCTGTTCGCGCTTCAACACCGGGGACAGGAAGCTGCAGGCATTGCCGTCTCGGACGGCGTCCAAGCGCGGTTGCACAAGGCCGACGGATTAGTCGGTCAGGTGTTCACCCCCGCCGCCATGGCACCGCTTCAGGGCATGAACGGGATCGGACACACCCGATACTCCACGACTGGTGGGGTCGGGACACGAAATGCCCAGCCATTTCTCGTGGAGACTGTCCA
>DDYL01000107.1:19226-25199 GCA_002347925.1 Chloroflexi bacterium UBA2235
TCGTCAGATACTGAAGTCATGACCTTGATGTTGGCGTCTGCCGGGGGTCCGACCTGGGAAGACCGGGTCGCTCGAACGATGCCGGCGTGGACGGGCGCGTACTCGGTTGTGCTCCTGGTGGAGAACCGGGTGATTGCAGCGCGTGACCCGTGGGGGTTCCGACCGTTGTCGGTCGGTCGCCTTGCAGACGGTGGCTACGTGGTCGCGTCAGAGACCTGTGCGCTGTCAACTCTGGGATGCCGTGAAATCTCCGAGGTGGCACCCGGAGAAATTGTCACCATTCAGGGCGATACCGTTCGGCGTCGTCAAGCGTTGGTCCCGACTGTGACGCCAGCAAGATGCACGTTTGAGTTTGTGTATTTCTCTCGGCCGGATTCAGTGTGGGACGGTCTTAGCGTCCACGGCGTACGCCAACGCCTTGGCGAGGAATTGGCACGCGAGGCCTCGGTTGCCGCGGATGTCGTGATTCCTGTGCCGGACTCTTCAATTCCCGCCGCCGTCGGATACGCACGCCAAAGCGGAATCCCGTACAACGATGGACTGATCAAGAACCGGTACATCGGACGGACCTTCATCGAACCAACCCAGGTTATGCGGAAGCGCGGCGTGGCAATGAAATTCAATGCCCTGACCGAGAATCTCGCCGGCAAGCGTGTCGTCCTGATTGACGATTCTCTTGTTCGGGGAACCACCGCCGGACCACTGGTGCAACTCCTGCGCGACGCGGGCGCCACCGAAGTCCACCTCCGGATCACCTGTCCACCGATCCGTCACGCTTGCCACTTTGGTGTCGACATGGGACACGACGACGACCTGATTGCAGCGCACCTGACGCTCGACGAACTTCGTGGTGTCGTCAAGGCTGACACACTGGGCTTCCTATCCCTAGAGGGCATGATGCGCGCAGTCGGGCGTGACGGCGGCTATTGCAACGCCTGCTTCACCGGCGCGTATCCGGTAGCAGCCGGCGTCCCACGTCGCAAGGATTCCTTCGAACGCGTCCTTGGTGCGGTATCGGGATGACAACGAATTCCGTACCTCCCGGCAACGGTCGCGTCGTCCTTGTCGTCGGGTCCGGTGGCCGTGAACACGCGATTGCCGAGGCGGTATCGCGGTCACCACGGGTCACCCGCCTTCTGGTCACTCCTGGAAATGGCGGCACACCCGGAGAACGGTTTCGGATTGCCTCGAGCGATATCCAAGGAACTGTCGACCTCGCTGTACGTGAGGGCGTCGATATCGCGATCATAGGACCGGAAGTAGCGCTTGAGGCCGGGGTGGTAGATGCCCTGCAACGGGCTGGTGTCCAAGCGTTTGGGCCAACGGCAGACCTCGCACGGATCGAGGCGTCCAAGTCCCACGCGCGGTCACTTGCGACCCGGCTTGGAATCCCTCAACCGAGGCATGCGGTGTTCGCTCCTGGCGACGAAGACGCGGCGCTCGAATGGGTCAGAGGGCTGGGCGTGCCGGTTGTTGTGAAACAGTCCGGTCTCGCCGGNNTTGACACACGGAGAGATCGTCATTGAGGAGCGCCTTTCCGGGCCGGAGTATTCGTTGATTGCCTTTTGCGACGGACGGACCGCCCGCGCGCTGCCACTGGCGCAGGACCACAAGCGGGCGTTCGATGGAGATCAGGGACCGAACACTGGTGGAATGGGTGCGTATGCGCCGGCGAACCGATCCGCCGACGTAGCCGCCCTTTGCCGGACATTCATCGAACCCATCGTGGCCGATGCCGTAACAAACGGTACTCCATATGTAGGAATGCTGTACGCGGGGCTGATGTGGACCGAGGGTGGACCACGCCTGCTGGAATGGAATTGCCGGTTTGGCGATCCCGAAGCGCAAGTGCTGCTCTCACTTCTCGATACCGACTTGGTCGACGTAATCGAGGCATGTCTAGCAGGTGCACTGGAAACGGTTCCGATCCAACTGCGCACAGGTTCAGCCGTAGGCGTCGTGGTGGCATCGGCGGCGTATCCCGGGGATTCGAATGCAACCCCCTCAAGATCTGCGGTCACGTTGGGTGACCCGCAATTCGGCGCTCGCATCTTTCACGGCGCAACCGAATTGTTCGATGGTGTGCTGGTCGCCAATGGTGGACGCGTCGTCACTGTCGTTGGCACGGGTGCGGATCTTGCGGAAGCGCGTGACCATGCATATCAAGCAGTCTCCGGGATCCGCCTTGCGGGGTCACGTTACCGTCGCGATATCGCGTGGCAGGCGCCGGGGCTGGACGTTGCGTCTTACAAGGCGGCAGGGGTGGACATCGAAGAGGGAAACCGGGCGGTATCTCTTCTCAAATCGAGCGTCGCTTCTACAACCAACAGCCGAGTATTGCGGGGAGTGGGATCGTTCGGCGGCGCAATGGATGTGTCATTCCTCAAGGAGTTCGACCATCCCGTGCTCGTCGCGTCAACTGATGGCGTCGGCACGAAAGTCGAACTAGCGGCGAGGCTCGGACGCGTCCGCGGTACCGGCATCGACATCGTGAACCATTGCATCAATGACGTCCTTGTCCAAGGTGCGAGGCCGCTCTTCTTTCTGGATTACGTGGCGTCATCTCGGCTTGACGCCAAGCGTGTCGCCGAGATTGTCGAAGGCATGTCGGACGCGTGCCGGGTTTCCGGATGCGTGATCCTGGGTGGGGAGACCGCCGAGATGCCGGGCGTCTATGCCGACGGGGCTTTCGATATCGCAGGAACATTGGTGGGTGTCGTCGAACGTGCTGACCTTCTTCCGCGACCTACCGTCAGCATCGGAGATGTCCTCATTGGTTTGGCTTCGAACGGCCCGCATACCAACGGCTACTCCCTCCTCAGGCGGGTGTTTTCATGGGCATCGCTTGATCAGCCGTATGGGAGGCTCGACCGGTCTCTCGCCGACGCCCTCCTCGAACCTCACCGTAGTTACCTGCCCGTGCTTGGACCCATCCTTCGAGACCCAAGGCTGAAGGCCCTTGTCCATGTCACCGGGGGCGGGCTAGTCGAGAACGTGCCGCGCGTCCTGCCTCCGGGACTGGACGCCACCATCCGGGTCGGAAGTTGGCCGGTTCCTGCGCTCTTCAGTCTTGTCGCCGAACTGACCACGATGCACCCGATGGAGCTACATCGTGCCTTGAACATGGGTATTGGCATGGTACTTGTAGTGGCCCGGGACGACGCGTCTGTCATCCGTGAAAGGCTTGGGGAAGAATCCTGGATCATCGGCGAACTCGTGTCTTCCAAGGAGCATGAACCGTGCGTCAGGCTCTCGGGGCACTAGAGTGGTCCAGCTGGTCAGGGATAAACCAACTTTGGTTGTGCTGGTCTCGGGGTCAGGAACGAACCTTCAAGCACTGATTGACGCCACTGGTGATGGGTTCGGCCTTCCAGCGTCGCGCGCCGAACATGAGCGTCTTTACATTCACGCAACGATCGTTGGGGTCGTGTCCAACCGTCGCGACGCCTACGGATTGGTCCGCGCCCAGCAGGCCGGGATTGCCACGCGGATTGTCTCTCCTCGAATGGGTCGGACACGTGAGGATCATGACCGTCGGCTGCGGGATGCGGTTGACAGCTTCACGCCCGATTGGGTTGTTCTTGCCGGATACATGCGGGTCTTGTCGATGGAGTTCCTGGGCGCGTATCCCGGCAAGGTGATCAACCTGCATCCGGCACTGCCCGGCGAATTGCCGGGGACCGACGCCATTGGTCGTGCCTTCGCGGAGTGGAAATTGGGTACACGCACGCGGAGTGGAGCAATGGTGCACCTGGTACCGGATGAAGCTGTCGATGCGGGACCTGTCCTCGGGCACGTTGAGGTTCCGTTCCGAGATGGCGACACTCTGGAAGCCTTCTCCATACGCATGCACGAGGCCGAGCGGGCTCTTCTTGTGTCCGTTGTCGCAAATCTGGTTAGCGCGTCCGGCGTCAGTCCCGAACGCGCGGGTGTGCCGATTACCGGTTGAGTCCGGTGATGCTGTCAGCGAGACCGAATGACGCGTCGGATCATCGGTTACGACGCTGGACTTGTGAGCACGTCAGCGTCCGCTTTGACCGGATCCACTTGGACAGTCACGACCATCTCTTCGTTCACCGGACCGGCGCGTCGGACCCCGCGAACGGGGGAAGCGTCGAAGTAGTCCAGTCCGACCGCGACACGTACGTACGCCTCAGTGGGACACACATTATTGGCGGGGTCGAATCCCACCCAACCCAGATCGTTGACCCACGCCTCGGCCCACGCGTGGCTCGCAGTCGCCACTTCGTGATGGCCCGGCCAAAGGTAGCCGCTGACGTACCTTGCAGGAATTCCTAGTGATCGAGCGGCGGCAATGAATACGTGCGCGTGGTCCTGGCAGACCCCAGCGCCCCGGATGACTGCCTCATCTGCGGTTGTCGTGACCGAGGTCGCGCCAATCACGTAGTCCACCCGGCGGCGCACTTCATTCATGAGGCGATGAACCGCTTCAAGATCAGCACCTCCGTCCGAAGACGTCTCGTGACCGACCCAGGCTGACAAAGTCAAGTCGCGCACGGGCGGTCCGGCTTCAGTCTGCGGGGTCTGCTTGAGCCAGAAGGCTAACGGAAGGTCGCTGTCGTCAAATCCAACGATCCCATCTGATGACGTGGTCTGGACAACGCCCATCGCGAGGATAGACGAACTGGTGTGCCTGCGCGCGATGCTCAGAAGATGTGTCCCGTTCTGATGCCCGTCGGTGCCTGGGAGTAGCCGAACCGCCACNNACGGACTGTCCCCCGTCAATCCGGGGTGAAAGCCGGATGATCTGGGAGGAGGACAGAACCGGAGTATCGTAGGTGTACGACGTCATGTGACGGATCGCCAAGCGCATCGGAATGGTCAGTCGCTTTCCTTGAGTGAATAACTAGCGTGAATATGGTGATGGTGCAGCGTGAACGCTAGACTCCGTCAATGCCGTCATCTGGTAGCTCGTGGGATGCGACGTGGTCATAAATACTCGCGTCGGATCTCGAGGCCGATCGCGTTCGTGGCCGTGATGAACTCGGTCAGGTACTCGTGAAGTCCGCCGGCAAAGATTTCCTCAACCGTCGTGTGTTGAAGCGACTCCTCGAGCGCCAGTGCCAGTGCCACTGATGTGCTTTCTAGGGTTCCCGATCCCGCGAAGGGCGTTGCAGAAATGTCATCGGCTGCCGTGTCTGCGGTGTCTGTGATGAGTGCGGTTGACGTGGTCCCGGGTGACCCGTCCCGGATCCTTTCCAGGTAATAGCGTGACTGAGACGTGCAACTCAGGAGCGATCGGGGCATCTCGGACCGCAGGATGAGCAGCTCGGCGACGCGCCGGGCGTCCAGGCGGTCGCGATACACCCAGTGGTACGCGCGCAATGCCGAGACGGCGCGCAAGACGGCGGCCCACTGGTAGTAGTCATGGAGGCCCCCGACACCTTCGGCACGGGGAAGTAGCACGTGATACTTGACGTCGACGAGCCGGGCGGTGTTCTCGGCGCGCTCAAGAAAGGTTCCCAATCGCACCCACCAGTAGGCGTCACGGCGCAACATCGTGTTGGCAACCGCTCCGCCAAACCGTTGTGACCGCTCCTTCACCCAGTCGAGCAAGCGGGGCAAACCTTCCGTCGTGAAGTCCTCGTCGCGAAGTGCCTGGGTCTCGAGCCACATGCTGTTCACTGCGTCCCAGACATCCGCCGACAAGGCGGTTCGAACCGCGCGGGCATTCGAACGCACGGTCCCCAGAGATGCGACGATGGAAGACGGATTGTCCGCGTCGCGCACGAGGTGCCTGATCACACTCGGGGCGTCGGCTACCTCGTACCGTGCCTGGAATGATGCTTCGCACCCCGCCGCTTCAATCGTTGAGGCCCACTCTGACGCTGCACCCTCCGGGTCAGGGAGCAGGCTTGCCATCCGACGACCGACGTCCAGAAGGCGTGCGATGCTCTCGGCCCGCTCGATGTACCGAGCCATCCAGAACAGACTGTCGGCAGTGCGGCTCAG
>DDYL01000107.1:25205-28412 GCA_002347925.1 Chloroflexi bacterium UBA2235
GGAAGTGCAACGCGCGTCAGTGCGCCTGGAACAAGGCGGACGTCAATCCTGCCGTCGTGCCCGGCACCGCAAAGGACGTACGGGCGCAGGTCTACGTGTCGTGGTGCCACACCGCTCTCCACGAACGTCGGGCATGTGGAGAGGCTTAGGGTGGGCTGCGCAATGTACCGGGCTGGCGACGCGATGATCTTCTGCCGGAAATCCGAGATTGTGTCTTTGGACGAGTGTGGTCCGACGAGCATTCCATAGCCGCCGGAACCATTCACGTCCTTGACCACGAGTTCCGAAAGGTGTTCCAACACGTACGCGTACTCATCAGGGTTTCCACACTGCCACGTGGGGACGTTCTCCAAGAGTGGCTCCTCACCGAGGAAGAACCGGATCATCTGAGGGACGTAGCAGTAGATGGCCTTGTCGTCGGCAATTCCGGTGCCGACGGCGTTCGCGATCGTGACGTTTCCGGCGCGATAGGCCGCCATCAATCCCGGAACCCCCAGCATCGAGTCGGCACGGAATGCCAACGGATCCAGGAAGGCATCGTCTATCCGTCGGTAGACAACGTCCACGCGACGCAATCCCCGTGTGGTGCGCATGTGGACAAGGCCGTCGTCAACGATCAGGTCTGGACCCTCGACAAGCTCGATGCCCATTTCGTCGGCAAGGAATGAATGTTCATAGTAGGCGCTGTTGAACGGGCCTGGGGTCAGGAGAACCACGACTGGGTCGTCCTGACTGTTGCGCGGAGCTGCGGAACGGAGGGTCTGCAGGAGTTCCTCGGGATAATGGGCAACCGGCCGGACCCGGTGCTTCGTGAAAAGTTCAGGGAAGAGCCGCATCATGACATCGCGATTCTCAAGCATGTACGCGACGCCCGAAGGCGTTCGGCAGTTGTCTTCGAGGACAACGAAATTGCTCGGCCCGGTGCGGACAATGTCAATTCCGGCGATGTGCGTATAGACACTTCCCGGCACCGCAAGGTCGTTCATGTCGGCAACGAACTCAGGGTTCCGGAGCACCAACTCTGCCGGGATGTGGCCGGCCCTGATGAAGTCGCGCGGTCCGTAGGAATCGGCAAGGAACGCGTTAAGTGCCCGTACCCGTTGCGCGAGGCCACGGTGCAGCAGCTCCCATTCACTTGCGCCGATCAGACGGGGAATGATGTCGAAAGGGATTAGCCGGTCCGGATCGCCCCCTTCGCTATAGACGGCGAAAGTGATACCGGTGCGCCGGAAGACGAACTCCGCATCGTGCCTTCTCTGCGAGAGAAACGACTGGGGAGTTATTTGAAGCCACGCGTCGACGTCCCGGTACAAGGGTCGAACAGCATTTGACGCGTCCACCGCGCCTGACATTTCGTCGTAGAAGGATGACTTCACCGGCTTTCTCCCATGCCAGACCCACCCCAGATTCCCTATGCCGTAACACGATACATCGGGAGATCTGGGGTGAGTATGGGCGGGTCATCCATGAGACAACCGGCCTGATCTGTTCACCTTGCACGAGAGTTCGTCGCCGCAGGTGGGTGCGTCGACACAACGCGTGAGGCACGTTGCGAATGCGACGGGATCGAACGCGGGTTCTCAAGGCGACCGGTGCCCGGGTCCACGCGGCTACGGGCACCTGCCGTCTGGGTATCTGGCTATTCGCTCTCGATGATCCCGATGGCAGCCCGCATCCAGCCCAGGGTGTACGCAATGCCGGCGTGCCATGGCGCCCCGCAAGTCATCTCGGGTGCGTGATCGGGAATGAGGACGCCGTCAAAACCATTCTTGTGGTAAATCCGAAGTGCCTTCACCATGTCGACGTCTCCGGTGTCGACAAATTCCTCGATGTAATTCGGCACCGTGCCTCGGACATTTCGGAAGTGGACGTAGGCGATCTTCTTCTGGGCAGTGTAAGTGTCAATGGCCTGGTAGACGTCCATCTCGCCGTTCATTTCGGCGATCGTGCCTTGGCAGAACTCGGCGCAGTGGTAATGGCTCGGATAGAGGTCAAAGAACTTCTGGTATTGCTCCGGCTTCCACACGAGACGATGTGTGCCGCGAAGGACGCCGAACGGGGGATCGGCGGGATGCATCGCGAGGCGGACGTTCGCCTCCTCGGCGACGGGGATCATGTCGTGCAGGAATCGTGTGTACCGCTCCCAGAGGAGTTCCTCGCTGACGTTTCCGATGTCTCCCTCGGGGGCATTCGGGTCATATTGAACGCTCCAGACGGTTCCCTTCGGAATCGGTGTCTGTGCCGGTGCCTGGGCTTCGAGATAGGCAGGGGTGCGAGCACCGCCCCGGGCATACGGACCGTGCACGCGTCCCCACACATTGGCGTAACTGAAGTTGTAGCCCATGACCTCAATTCCGAGTCGGCCCATTGTGCGGAGAAGCTCCTGAAGGTTTGCAATCTGTTCGTCGCGCTTCGGACCGTCGAGGAGGACGTCGTACCAGTGATCGACCTCAAAATTCTCTATCGCGTAGAACTCGAGGCCCTCGGCGTTCAAAGCGGACTTGAGGCTTGCGAGTTCCTCGTACGTCCACATTGCTTCGGGCGGCAATGCCCGGCCAACGCGCTTGGCCCATCCCGGCAGATGTGCGACCACGTGGGTGGCACCCGCCTGGGCCGCGAACTTGAAATTGTCGGTGGTTAGCAGGTGTGGGTAGAGGCCAATCCCGATTCGCATTGCCATGATGCGGCTCCTTCTCCTGACGCCGGTTGCGTCGCAATCATCATTGCATGAAGCCCGGGGGCCACGACGGCCCCTCATCCTGCGAGTAAGAATGCACGCAGGACTTCGAGTACAGTGCGCGCGAAACGCGATTGGAACTTGGGGTGAATATAGATCGATGGAGGCGAAACGATGACCGAACTGACAGGGCTGCGCATGTACAGTCCGGAGCGGAATGGCCTGGACCCTGATCGGTTGCGCCATTCCTTTGCAATCCTGGAAGGATGGATTGCGGACAGCGTTGTGCCGGGGATCGGCGCAGTGGTTGCCCGTGAGGGACGTGTCGTCGCGGAGGCCTATTTCGGAACTGCCGATCGATTGACCGGCCGGCCCGTTGACGACCAAACCATCTGGTCAGTCGCTTCGGTGACCAAGCCATTCACCGCTGCGGTTGTAATGCGTGCGGTCGATTCGGGATTGGTTTCGCTGGATGAACCGGTCGCGAGGCACGTGCCTGAGCTCCTTTCAGGGACGGCGGAAGATCGAGG
>DDYL01000198.1:0-4108 GCA_002347925.1 Chloroflexi bacterium UBA2235
CGGCCACGGCACCCGGGGCGGAGACGTGGACATCAAGCAACCCAAGACGTTGCAACCGGGAACGCATGGTCTCCTCATCCGTGCCGATACCAAGGCAGACCATCCATCCACCGGGCAGGATCACGCGTGCCAGTTCGGTCAGGACGGTATCCGGCATGGCATCGGGACCCTCCATGTCTGCCCCATGGATCCGGACAAATCCACCGGCAAATGCACCTGATGGCAGGACCATGGCACGAAGGTCGGATCGACGGAACGCAATCGCGCGTGCAACATGAGGAGGAAGTGTTGAAGCCAGTTGCCGTGCCTCGGTGATCACACCGGGATCGTCAGACACGCCAAGGAAGCTTGTCCTGCCACCGGTCGCAAATGCCAGGGCGCGAAGGTGATCGCCACTGCCGCAGCGCGTCTCGATGATCGCCTGGCCCGGTTGTGGCGACAATCGCGCCATCAGGTGCGCGATGTCTGCCTGGAAACTGGAGGCACTGCCAATCGGATCCGCCGAGGCGTCGGTCACGCCTGGGGAACGACGGTCGCCCAGATGGCGAGGGCGCGCGCATGGCGTCGGGCGGCCTCATCAAGCAGCGCACGCGCCGCCGGGACCGGCGCACCCGACGCTTCGGTGATCAGGGACTGCGCCTGACGCACGAGCGCCTCGGCGTCGGCAGACAGGGCGGTTGCCTCACGGGTGCGCGACGACGCCTCGGGAGTGGCAATCGTGGCCGTTTGCCGGATCAGTGCCGTCTGCGCCTCGAGGAACCGCACCCGGGCCATCGTCGCCTGCATCGAGGCACTCGTGCCCCGCGGGGCAGGTTCGCCAGTTGCCAAGCGGCGCAAGGTGCCGGTGTAGGTTGTCCACGACTGGTCGTAGGTGTTCAGGGCGCGCGCAGCAGGTGTGCCAGACGAGGTGGCCGGTGCGGACTTCGGCGCGGAAGAGGGATTGGTCGAGATGGTCACCTTCGAAGCCGATCCATCGGCCGCCGCAGCCGGCTGAGTCACCGCGGACGACGCAGCGACCGCATTCGTGGCGACTACTGCGGATGTCCGTTCTATAGCCGGGACTGACGCCGTGCTTCCAAGGGGAGGCAAGGGTGCCGGTATCGATGGGGCAACCGCCCCGGATGTCGTCGGCGGGACTGGCGCAAGCGGTTCGCGCGGGGCGACCGGCGACACGGCGTCAGGGTTCCGCACCGATGGGGGGGAAGCCGGCATTGCCCCACCGACCGAGACAACAACCGGGGCCGAGGCGCGCATCGGGGCACCTGCCGTGCCACCGGAGAGCGCCGCGAGGGTCGCCATGATCCCCGGGGATCCCCACCACATGGCCACACCGACCGCACTGGCAACGACCAGTGCAAGAACCGCAAGGATGCTGCCGAGGCCCCGCAGGACATTGGTGCGGGCATTCACGCGCGCTTCGGCCGTTGCCCGCGCCGCCGCGGTTCGGGTCACGCTGTCCTGCTCACGCTCGCGCTGAAGCATCTCGACCGCACGGGCAATGCGCGATGCCCATCCGTCCTGGACGGTCTCGTCGTCACCAGAGACGGTGACAGTCACCGTGACCGTAGCGCCCCCGCCATTCCGCCCCACCCGATCTGCATGCGATCCGCTGACGCCAGAGTTCACCTGGTGTGTTGGAACCGAAGCACCGGGATCCATGAACGACGTGCCATGCGTAGTCGCCGTGGCAACTCCGGCGGCCATTCCCGTTGCACCACCGACGTGCGCCGATGCCCGCGGTCCACCCACCACACCACCCCAGCGAGGGGCATAGGCGCCACCCGAGGCACGGACGCCGACCGTGCGCGAAGGCGCCGTACCCGTGCCATGCATGACCGAAGAGACCGCACCACCCCAGGAGACTCCATGGGAGGTGTCGTAGGAGGCGCGCCGTTCGGGGTTGCCAAGGACGGCATACGCGGCGTTGAGGTCGCGCATGAGGGCGGCCGCGTCGGGATGTGGGTTGACATCGGGATGGAACCGACGCACTTGCCGGCGGAACGCGGCCTGAATCGCCACGCCATCGGCGTCCGGAGACACCTCCAGCAGTGCGTAATAGTGCGGCGTGCCCGCGGTCTGGCCAGGTTCCATCCTGTCGGCCTTGCCGGGATCCCGTCAGGTCCCGACGGCACCGCATCCATGCGGCACACATTCGTCGGGAGACCGAAATCCCTCACTCCGACTATCGGATGGATCAGCAAAAACTGAAGCGGCGGGCCTCCCGTTGGACGGCACGGGGGCAGGAGCGGCGGATTGGGCGTCCCGTCAACCGATCTGTTGCGTCAGTTGGACACGACTTCCGCATGGACGACTGCCACGCACGCCCCGCCTTGACAAGCGGGCCGAGCGTGATCAATCTGAGGAGGAGTTGGGGCCCTTCCGGAACCGCGAGTGAGGTAACACCCACCACCGCGATGCACCAATCGGGATACGGTGCCTCTGCGCGACGTGGGGAGATCGGTGCAGAGGTGCAACGCCTCCCATTGGTCGTTCGCCATGACGTTCGTCACCACGACCCTGATGGCAATGCAGGCCCCCACGGACGGCCGTCATGCCACAGTGCGGTGACCTCGCCCGCCATGGAACCCGAACCGCACATCCATCATCCGATGGGCGGCCGGATGGGCAAGGTCACCAAGAGGCATCTCCCGGTCGGCTACCCGTGGGACTGTGCCCGGCGGGACTCGTAGCCATCAAGCCACTTCGCGTTCGCCACGAACAGTTCATCCACCATCGTGCGGATGGTGTCGATCGGCGCACTTGCCGAGGCAAGCGGATCGAGCGCGCACGACTGGAAGATTGCCTCGCGGTCACGGTTCAGGAAGCCCTGCACGGCCAGTTCCTGCACATTGACATTGGTGCGGTTGATCCCCGCCAGTTGTGCCGGCAGGTCACCGATATGCACCGGATGCAACCCGGCGTTGTCCACGAAGATTGGCACCTCCACGTTGCATCCGGGAGGCAGGTTGGTGATCAGGCCGGTGTTGGGCACATTCCCGTTGAAGCGGAACGGGATGCCACTCTCGACGGCGCGGATGATCGCCGAACAGTACTCACGGCTGCGCACATAGTCGATCGGTGCCTCGCCGGCGGCCTGTTGCCGGATCGTCTCCCACAAGGGTGCGCGATAGGCGGGGACCGAGGCGAGCGACCCGGCAGCCGTCGTCACCGATGTTGCCGGTGCGCCTTGCGAGGAACGAGCATCTAAATCAGGGGGTGATGGGGTGTGGGTGGTGTGGCCCGGCGACGCCAGTTCCGGGGTGTAGCGTTCCCGGTCGGCGGCGGTGCGCCGGAACCACGGCACATACTCGGCCATGTGCCGGCTGGACTCGGTCACGAAGTACCCGAAGTGGCGCATCACCTCGAAGCGGACGCGATCCTGTTCGTACCGCACCGGATCGTGCAACGCCTCACGCAGGCGCGGGTAGAGATCCTCCCCCCGGTAGGTATGGTGGCGCAGGTCCAGGAACCATGCCTGATGGTTGATCCCCGCCACCTGGTAGGACAGTTCGGTGTGTTCCACCCCGACAAACTTCGCCAGGCGTTCGGCCGTCCCCTGAACGCTATGGCAGAGGCCGACGTTCCGGATGCCGGGCAGCACCTTGCCGATCGTCCACATGATCATGGCCATCGGGTTGACATAGTTCAGCCACAGGGCATGCGGGCAGACCTGCTCCATCTCACGCCCGATCTCGAGAAGCGCGGGCATGGTACGCAGGTACCGGAAGACGCCCCCCACGCCGATGGTGTCGGCGACGGTCTGGTGCAGGCCGTGCGCCTCCGGGATCGCCACATCGGGCCGGTCGGGTTCGTACGCGTAGCCGACGGCGAGGGTGGTGATGACGTAGTCGGCGCCTTCGAGGGCAGCCTTGCGGTCGGTGGTGACGGTCAGGCGCGCACCAACACCGAGGTCACGGATCATCCGGGCGGCGAGGGGACCGATCAGGTCAAGACGCCCCTGATCAACGTCCATCAGCGCGATATCGCCATCGGCAAGTTCGGGCCACGACAGCACGTCGGCGATCAGGCGTCGGGCGAAGGTGGCACTACCGGCGCCAAGGAGGGCGATGCGGGGACGTCGGGTGTTGGACATGAATATTTCCTTCGT
>DDYL01000198.1:4173-7451 GCA_002347925.1 Chloroflexi bacterium UBA2235
ACTCCCAATCCGGTTCTCAGTGGCCGAGTGACGCGACCTCCACCACCTGCCCTGTTCCGGCACTCTGCCAAGCCGCCTCGGACAGCTGCATCACCCGGAGACCGCACTCGGCGGGGGCAAGGTTGACCGACTTGCCAAGGATCACGTCGACGAAGTGCTGGTCAGGCGTCGTGCCCTGCGCCAATGGCCCCATGTCGACCGGGTCGTTCTCGCCAATCCGGCGGAGTTCGACGAACGGTTCAAACCCGGGTTGTCCCATCATCCGGTAGTAGATGGCGCCCTCACTGCCGTAGATCGTCACATCCTCCCAGACGGCACCTCCAATGCCCGGGGCGTTCCCGACAATGCTGAGACTGGCCTGCGCACCACTGGTGAACCGGACCGTCACCGCCGAGTTGATGTCCAGACCGGCATCGAACGACTGCTGCGCCGCGTAGACGTGCGAGGGTTCCAGTCCGGTGACGTGCAGGAGGATGTCCACGAGGTGGCTGCCGCTGTCGTTCAGTTGTCCGCCACCGGAGAGGTGCGCTTGCATCCGCCATGGCACGTTGCCCTGGCGCACCCGGTTCATCTGCCCGGCGTACCACATCTGGTTCTGCAGGGCGACGATCATCTGGACCGTCCCGATCCGGCCGCCATCGATGATCTCCTTGATCTTGAGGTACGGCGCCTGCGTGTGGCGCTGGTAGGACACCATCACCACCTTGCCAGAGGCATCGCGGGCACGGATGACGTCGTTCGCCTCGCGGACCGAGTTGACCAGGGGTTTCTCCACAAGCGCGTGTGCCCCCGCCTCCAGTGACGCAACCGTCTGGTCACGGTGATACGAATGCGGCGTACTGATGATGACCGCATCCGGAGCAACGCCCCGCAGGAGTTCCTCGTGGGTCGCGAAGGTAGGCATCGACGCCAGCTGCGGGAAGCGGTCGCGTGCCCGGGCGTGCATGTCGGTGACCGGGTCGCACCCTCCCACCAGTTCCACCTCGGGCATCTGCACCAGTCGCCCGATATGGCTGAGCATGTTGTTGCCAAGGCCAATCAGGCCAATCCGCACACGGGTGTCACTCATCGCCGTTCCCCTTCCAGACGTTCCCGAACCCGCCTCAGGCACACGCGAAGCGTCTGTCCCTCATGGCGGAGTGGGGTTGGCCGGGAGTGCCTCAGCACCGCCCGACGGCCGAAAGGGTATCCGCCCCGGTGGGGACGGCGAATGGAGGACGGAAGGCGACACTGCACCGCCTCCCGGGAACCCTATTTCTTCACCTGGCACTTGCGTGACACGTCACGCTTGTACGAGTCCAGTCAATACTGGTCGCAAAACGAGTGCTGGTGGGATCCGTGCTTGAACTTGTACGGCGTCTTGACGCGGTTGATCTTGGTCCCGCACTCGTCGCACTTGTTGCCCGGCATGCATTCCCCTCCTCTGCAAGGGTACGCGACCGGCGGGCCTATCTGGAGACTGGCATCGACCGCCGCGACCAAGGATGCCTGCCGGACGTTTGGCGTGCGAAGCATCCCTCTTTCGTCCAAGCGCCGGCATATCGTGTCGCGGTGGCGTGGCCCAAGCGAAGCGCATCCGAAGCAGGTGGGGCGGGGGTCGGGTTGATCGGTATCAGCACTCCATCTGGGGCAGGGGGTGGAGGCATGCTACATGCCGGGAAAGTGGCAATCTTCATGACGTGGTACGCTGCCCCGGGTACGTCCCAGACCGTTCCAGCAACAGTGGCTAGAACGTGTCGCATCCAAGGGACAACCCAGGAACCTGCCCGGTGAAGCTTTCAGTCCTCATCCCGGTCTACAACGAACAGACATCCGTCGAAACGATCGTGCGTCGGGTCACGGCGATGGATCTCGCATCGGTTGCGACACCGGTCGAACTGGAACTGATCGCGGTCGATGACTGTTCAACTGACGGCACCCCGGCAATCCTCGACCGCCTGCATGGTGCACCGGCGGAAGCCCCGGGTGCCGGGCCACAGTCCGGGCGAACCGGCGGTCCCGATACCGTTGGGTCATTGCGGGTGATCCGCCATCCGGTGAACCGTGGCAAGGGTGCCGCCATCCAGACTGCCCTCGCGGCGGCGACTGGCGACTTCGTCATCATCCAGGATGCGGACTTCGAATACGACCCGGCGGATATCCCGCGCCTGCTTGCCCCGGTGGTGAGTGGCAAGACCGCGGTCGTCTACGGCGCGCGCCCCCTTGATGGTTCGGGGGGGCGATGGCTTCTGGATTTCGGGAACCGCGCCCTGACGTGGGTGACCAACGTGATCTACGGAACCCGCCTCCACGACATGGAGACGTGCTACAAGCTGCTTCCCACCGCGCTGCTGCGGAGTTTCCGCCTGGAGTGCCGCCGGTTCGACATGGAACCGGAGATCACCGCCAAGGTAGTACGCAGTGGGTACCGCATCATCGAGGTCCCGATTGACTACCGGCCCCGAACCGGTGGCAAGAAACTCTCGGCACGCAAGGACGGACTACCCGCCCTGCAGGCCCTGGTTCGGTACCGCACATGGCGGCCAACCGAAACGGTTGCCACAATCCCCACCACCGACCACGCCACGGCCCGCGGCTGACCGTCGGGCACGCACCGTACCCTTGCATGTGTGTGATTCCGCCTTGCCGCGGTGCGACCGGATGACGTTGAAACACGACCATGACAAACATCCTTGAAATACTCGGATCCTTCGTGAAGTGGCTGATCGATAGTGGCGGCTACTGGGGCGTGATCGTCGCGATGGCGATCGAATCGGCGCTGATCCCGTTGCCATCGGAACTGATCATGCCGTTCGCCGGTGCCTTGGTTGCCGAGGGGAAGTTCGACTTCACCTTGGTCTCAATCGCCGGTGCAGTCGGGAACGTGATCGGGTCGTGGATTGCCTACGCCATCGGGTACGTGATCAGTCCGGAACGGGTGCGATGGTTCGTGCGTACTTGGGGAAGGTTCCTGCTCATCTCCGAACACGAAATGGACGTCACCGAACGGTGGCTGAAGCGCTACGAGGACGCGGTGGTCTTTGGAAGCCGCCTCCTGCCTGGGGTCCGCACCGTCGTCTCCCTGCCGTGCGGGTTTATCAAGGTGCCCATGATCAGGTTCACCGTACTGACCTTCCTCGGTTCATTGATCTGGTCGGCGTTCCTGACTTGGGTTGGCGTGGTCATGGGTGAGAACTGGAATACCCTCGGTCCATGGTTCCACGCAATGGACGGCATCATCGTCGCCGTTGCCCTGGGCCTTGGTGGGTGGTACGTCTGGCACAAGATCCGGCCGGCCG
>DDYL01000198.1:7477-10044 GCA_002347925.1 Chloroflexi bacterium UBA2235
GCAACAATCGCAAGCCCCATGACGGCAAGGAAGGCGCGTTCATACTGGTTGACCATCCCGATGATGGCCTGCCAGTTCTCGCCGAGGTACCACCCGCCGATGGTCAGGATGGCCGTCCAGATCGCCGATCCCGCGGTGGTGAACACAAGGAACCGCCCCATCGGCATGCGGTTCATGCCCGCCGGGACCGAGATCAGGCTTCGGACAAGCGGGATAACGCGTCCGAAGAAGACGACGGCATCGCCGTGCTTCCGGAATGTCTCCAGCGTGCGATCCACATCCCGTTCGTCCATGAACCAGTAGCGCCCGTACGCACGGACAAACCGCCGGATGATCGGCTCATCGGCATACATGCCGATGTAGTAGAGGATGACCGCGCCAGCAACGGCACCGGCGGTGCCGGCGATGATGCTGAGGGTCATGTCGAACTTGCCATCCCGCGCAAGCCACCCGGCAAAGGGCATCACGAGTTCTGACGGAATGGGGGGGAAGACGTTCTCGGCAAGCATCACCAGGGCAATGCCCGTGTAGCCGAGCGTGAGGATGATGTCCTGGATCAGGATCCGGACATAGTCGAGTACCGAGGCAAGCATGAACTTTCCTTCACGGCATGATCAGAAGGGGGGTATGGCGTCGCCGCCACCCAAGACTACGGGGTCGCTGAAGCAAACCGATAGGGACCGGGGATTCAACCAACGCACCACAGGTGTCCCCGACGGTTCGTGATCAGTCACGGTGCTGATCACCAAACGCAGCAGCGCACGCACACACCAAAAGATCGGTGGCGCAGCCAATCTGGGGAGCGCTTGCTACGGAGTCGGTGAGGCGGTTGGTGTCCGCGTGGCGGTGCGCGTGGGACTCGCGGTGCGGGTTCCGGTCGCAGACGGCGTGGCGGTGCGCGTCACGGTGATCGTGGCGGTCTCGACGGGCCGCGTCGGGGTCAGGGTCCGCGTGGGCGTCCTCGTGACCGTGGACGTGATGGTTGCGGTCGGACTGATCGTGGACGTGGGCGTGATCGTCCGCGTCGGCGTCACCGTGCGGGTCGGGGTCACGGTTGGGGTCTGGGTAACGGTCCGCGTCGGCGTGCTTGTCCGGGTGACGGTCACGGTGGAGGTGATCGTCACGGTGGAGGTGATCGTCGGGGTCATCGTGATCGTCGGGGTGCGGGTAATCGTTCGCGTCACCGTGACAGAACCGGTCGGGGTCATCGTGACAGTCACCGTGCGCGTCGGACTCACGGTGGGAGATCCGGTGACCGTCGGGGTCGCCGTGCGGGTTGACGTGACCGTCGCGGTGAACGTGCTTGTCGCCGTGGCCGTCCGGGTTGGCGTGACGGTGGGCGATCCGGTGACGGTCGGGGTCGCCGTGCGGGTTGACGTGACCGTCGCGGTAAACGTGCTGGTCGCGGTCGCGGTGCGGGTGGGAGTAATCGTCCGGGTGGGAGTAATCGTCCGCGTCATGGTGAAGGTGCTTGTCGCCGTGGCCGTGCTTGTCGGGGCGGGAACGGCACCGACTGGTTCCGGGGATGACAGCAGCGAAACAACGCCAAGGAGGAGGATCGGTACGGCTACAAGGATGCGGCGTACCCAGTTGGTCCTCATCCCAAGTTTCTCCGATCCATCCCGAACTCTGGTGTCCACCACGAGACCCGTGGAAATCCTAACGGGCAGGCGTTCTGGCTGCACTCCGACCACAAGCACCGCGGGCTGCATGTCCGTGCTGCATGAATGTACGAAGTAACAGCCATCCGGTCAACGGTTCATGCCACCCGGAGTTCTTGGCCACCGCCACGTCTGGGGAACTCAAGACCCTCAGCTGACCCCGCCAAGCCTTGGGAAAAAGGCGCCTACGTCGGTGGAATTGTTGCCGTCACGGTCGCGGTGACGGTCGGCGTGGTTGTCCGCGTTGGAGTGGTTGTCACCGTCGGCGTGATTGTCGGCGTGAGAGTGATCGTCCGCGTCGGCGTCAGTGTGCGCGTATTCGTCACCGTTGGCGTGACCGTGATGGTGCGGGTCACCGTCGGTGACGTCGTGACCGTCGGGGTCGGCGAGACCGTGATGGTGCGGGTGGGGGTGATGGTTGGGGTAGACGTCGTGGTCCGGGTCGGCGTCCGGGTGGGCGTGGTCGAGGCCGTCGAGGTGGCTGTCGATGTGGGGGTGCAAACCGTTCCGCTTCCCAGTGAGAAAGTGCTGGTCGACGTGCTGCACGGCACGGTGGCGGTCGCGGTCGGCGTCGATGTGCGGGTAGCCGTCTCAGTCCGGGTAACCGTCGGTGTACGTGTCTCCGTGACGGTCAATGTTGGAGGCGCGATGGTTGCCGTGCGGGTAACCGTCGATGTCGGCACGGTAGGCGTCACTGTCACGGTTGGCGTGACGGTCTCGGTGCGGGTCGGCGTGTCCGTCGCGATTGTCGCGGTAGGCGTGACCGTGCGGGTGACCGTCTCGGTGCGGGTGATGGTGGGCGACGGCGTGATCGTGCCGGTGGGTGTGATCGTCCACGTGACCGATGCGGCCGGCGTGAGTGTCTCGGTCCGGGTCGGCGTGATCGTCGGCGTGAAGGTGAAGGTC
>DDYL01000198.1:10052-19052 GCA_002347925.1 Chloroflexi bacterium UBA2235
AGGTCGGCGTGGTCGTCGCCGTTCGGACAACAACAGGGGTAGGCGTGAAGGTGAAGGTCGGCGTGGTCGTCGCTGTCCGGGTGACGGTCGGGGTACGCGAAGCCGGAACCGCACTTGGGACCGGTGTCGGCGTCACGGTCCGGGTGACCGTTGCCGTCCGGGTGTTTACGGTTGCAGTGAAGGATGAGGTCGCCGTTGCTGTCCGGGTAACCGTGAAGGTCGGTGGCACCGGGGTAAGGGTGATGGTTGGCGAGACCGTGATGGTGCGGGTCAGGGTGGGGACTGGTGTGGCGGCGCCGACTGTCTCGGGCGTCTGGACCGCAAGCATCAATCCAACGATAGTGACGGTAACCAGGATGACCCGGACAAGCATCGCCCTACCGTTCATGCGTCACCGGCATCGTATCCCAGGGTTGGCGCCACCTCGTACCCGTTGGAGGCACGCCGGGCGACACACATTCGATCCATGCGTGGGTGTCATTGTCGCACCGCACAACAGCAATAGGCAATGTTCCCGGACCAAGGTTCACCGATGCCGGGCACTTGCCCGGAACCTGGGGGTCACCGGGTCGGACCGAAAGCCAGGGGAGACATCAGCGCCAGGACATCCTCGCGGCGCAGTCGCACGCCAACCGGCGATCCGACCGGCGTACCCGGAAGGACCCAGGCCGCAAGGTGGCCGGATTGCACCAGTTGCCACAGGTAATCGGGGGTGACATGGATCTCCGACGCGCCAGCCTCGAGCGTGACAATGCCCCCGGCAAAGCGGTTCACCGAAACCACCTCGGGTCCGGCAACCGCACCCGGCGGCGTGGGGAGCGGCAACGCATCCGCCCCTGACGAACGTCCGGATGAACGGCTTGCCGGCACCGGCCAGTGCACCGAAGGGGTGCCCGGGGCGACCCACGGCGACGGCATGGGTGGAGGTGCAAGCACCGCCTGAACCGCGTGAGCGATCGATCGGCGGAGGGCTTCGCGGACACCAGGCGCATCGGCGGTGTCCAGTGCGTCGGCAACAAGGGTCAACACCGGATCACGGAGGGGATCAACGGCGCGTCCGGCAGTGGCGTGAGGGCGACCGGGCGAGGCCACATGCCGGCCAATATCTGGAGACGCGTTGAAAGCACTCGGGGTTGTCGCGGAGGGATCTTGGTCTCCACCCGATGTCAGGCGGTCCCCATCCTCAGACACCTCACGGGGTTCGGCAACCGCATCGACCGCCGTCTCAGGACCAGTCGCAGGCGCATTTCCGCCCAATCCGGCACGCCACCGCAACTGGTCCAACTGTGATGGCGAAACCCGCAGCGCCGTCGCCAAAGCCTCCACAACCTTCGGGTCCGGTGCCTGCCGGTCACCGCGCTCCAACTTGGAGATGTAGGTGTGGTGCAACCCTGCGGCCGCTGCAAGGCCGCGGATGGTCATGCCCCGCAATCCCCGCAAGTCGTTGAGGTACGCGCCGAACCCTCCACGTGGTCTCAGTGGCATCGGCACCGCCCGGCGGTCCTGATCTCCTGATCTCCGCCCCGTCGCCCCGAGTGACACGCCACCGGCCACTGGCCCACCCTGGGGCATGGTCGCCCTGGTGCGCCTCAGTGGTTGCGGAACGGTGGGTGTCGTCATGGACGGATGGTTCTCGGGGGTACTGACTCTTCGGGAAGCGGTTTCAAATCCGGGACGGCGCGAAACCTCTGCATCCGCGGCCGCACCGTCTCGGCGGTGATTGGATTGTATGCGCGGCCGCGACTGGTCTCCACGCCGTGAGTACCCGCTTCATCGTAACGGTCTCCAGACAAAGTGCGATGTTCGGCACGGTTCACCGTCACAGTCTCCAGACAAGGTGCGAAGTATCCGTTGTTTGGGCTCTTCGCTTGCCGGTCTCCACTCCTCNNGCGGCCGCGTCGTGTGACATCCATGGAGACTGTTCGCACTTTGTCTGGAGACTGCGGTGTGGCAACCCGGAGACCAGTCGCACTTTGTCGGGAAATCAATCGCACCTTGTCGGGGATCTGGTCGCACTTTGACCGGGATGATTCGCACCCCTGCCGGAGTGCATCGCACCTTGTCGGGGAAGAGTCGCACCATGACTGGAGACTGGTCACCGATTTCCAGAGATGGGCGGTTGCTGCGGTGGCGAGGAAAGGACTCCCATCGGCTATACAAAGGGACACCATGTCGCTGGGATCCGGCGACGCGGCCGCAGAGGCAGAGACTCCGAAGCAAGGCGTCCGTGAACCGTGACGCAGTGAATTGGGGTTGGATCGACCGACCAAATCCGGCAGAACAGGCGCAGGTTCCGTGATGATGAGCAAATTACCGATGTCAGGAACCACCGCCTCCATTCCCGTGCTTCGGGACCAGTCTTCGCTGTCCACGGACCCTCCCGAAGGGCCCGCAGTATCGGCAATCGTGGAGATGAACCTCGAGGAATATCCCGCGTTCCGACTGGGACGCCGGTCGAAGCGCACCGAACTCCGCTATGTCCGCACCCGGCCGGCCCCTGACGGACAGACCCACGAACAGGTCTGGTCGGTGCGTGGTACCGAGGGTCTGGGATTGCCGGGTCCGTTCGAACAGGACCTGTACGTTGCCCTCCTGGTCCTTTTCACCGAACAGGGTCTGCCGTCTGACGGGCGCATCCGGTTCACCCGCAACCGGCTGGCACAGGTGATCGGGATCTCCAACTCCGGCCGGGGGTACGAACTGATCGAACAGGGCCTGGCTCGCCTTGCCGGTGCCACGGTGCAGACCGAACATGCCTTCTACCGCCCGGCACTGATGGGACCAGACCGGGAACGGACCGGGCCGACCGAACGACTGAGCCTCACCTTCCACATCCTGGAAGAGGTGCGCGTCTACGAACGTGCCGCCATGGCGACGGCACGACGTATCGCGGCCCTCGATGGCGACCCGCTTGCCGGACGCGTCGAACTTGCCCGGCCGATGGAAGTCTCTTTTGCCCGTCTGGGTAGCCCTCTCGTCCAGAGTTACGAGCGGCGCTACACGAAGGGCCTCGACACCACCTACTACTTCCACCTGACCCGCCCACTCTCGCGACGCCTGTTCCGCTACCTCGACAAGGTCCGGAATAGCCGTGGCAGCTTCGAGATTGGCCTGCGCACCCTCGCCGATGTCCTTGGCCTCGAGTACCGCTTCCAGTCCGACATCAAGGTGGGCCTTTCGGAAGCGCATGAGGAACTGCGTGCCACCGGCTATCTGGCCGGTTCCCAGTACCTGCCCATGGCGGGTGGTCCAGGGGCCGGCGAGAAGGCGTGCTATGCGTTTGATCCCGCCTTTGATGCCCGGCCCCGACGCCGTGCGGGGAGTGTCCTGCCAACATCCGAACCAGAGACCCCCGATGAACCTCGGATGCCGGCGACGCTTCTCCTGCCTTCCCCGACAGGTCATGCTGTTCAGGCACAGGAACCACCCGCCGTGCCGACGCCATCCCCGGCGAGTGAAGGCCGAGGGGATCACGCCTCCGCGGTCTTCGCCCAAAGAGTGCAGACCCTCGTGGAGATGGGGATCACCGCGTCACGGGCCGAGCGTCTTGTCGCTACCTATCCGGGTGCACACATCGACACGCAAGTGGCGTCGCTGCGCGACCGTATCGTGCGCGCACGGTCTGGTCAGGCAGGGATCATCGCGCCGCGCAATCCGGGTGGCTATCTCGCGCAAGCAATCGTCGATGGCTTCAATGCCCCACGCACTGGCACTCCATCCGCCAGTTCTGCGGTCGTCCGCAATCATGGCCCGGTTGTGGAGGCCAAGACCGGTACGGGTGGGGAACTGGCGACCGATCCGCCCGCGGCACTCGCCACCCGGATCCTGGCCGACCTTGCCCGCGGTGCACCGGGCAAGGTCTCTGCACCCCCGCCTGTTCCCGGCCACAGTGCGTCCAAGCCGACAGAACTGCCCGGCCTGATGAGGGAGATCGCGGAAGACCCGTCATCCACCCACTCGGTGACTGCACCCGACCGCTTCGCCAACGTGTGCGAGGTGCTGAGGGCATCCCTCACACCCGCCACATACGGCGCATGGGTCGCACCGTTGCAAGTGCAGCGTCTTCCTGTCGGTGGTGAAGGGCTGGGGTCAGGGGCGATTGCCAGCGAATCTGTTGGGGGGCCACAGGAAGGCACTCCGGCATCCGACGGCGAGACCGTCATCACTGTACGGGTGCAAAACCGTTTCGCGCTGTCCAGATGGGGGCGCGCCCCATTGTCCGAGGCACTGGCCGCCGCCGAGAAGGAGACCGGCACGCGCGTGCAGCTGATCATTGACGGGACCTAGCCGGTGTTCAGCCTTTCGCCGGGAATACCGGCGAAGCCTCCGCGTATCGTGCCGTGGAGGTGAGGTGATGGGCCGGCACTGCTACCCTTCCGGGCGATGCAATCGGCGCCCGCGGGCGACTCGCCTCCGTACCTCAGCTTGGCGATCACCGCCTACAACGAGGCCGAACGTCTGCCGCCAACGCTGACCCATGCCCTTGACTTCCTCACTGCACAGGGCTACCCCTTCGAAGTAGTCCTGAACGATGACGGATCCCGAGACGACACCGCCGCGGTGGCCGAACGCATCGGCGCGCGCTTCCCCGGTGCCGTCCGTGTCCTCCGGTCGGTGCGTAACCAGGGCAAGGGTGCCGGCCTCCGCAATGCCATCCTCGCGACCCGGGGCAAGGTCGTCCTCTTCTCCGACGCCGATTTCTCAACCCCGATCGAGGAACTCCCCCGCCTTCTCGCTTCACTGGATGCCGGCGCACACATCGTCATCGGGTCGCGTGTCCAACCCGATGGCACCGACATGCGACGCACCCAACCCCTCTACCGCCAACTTTTCGGCAAGGCGTTCCGCATCCTCCGCGGGTCCGTCACCGTCCGCGGCGTCAAGGACACCCAGAGTGGCTTCAAACTCTTCATCGGTGATGTCGCCCGCGAACTCTTCGCCGAAAGCGTGATCCGAAGCATCATCTTTGATGTGGAAGTCCTCTACCTTGCCCAACAGCGCGGGTACCATATCGCCGAAGTTCCCGTGCAGTGGACCAACGCCGGTGGTTCCCGGATGCGGGTGACCCTTGGGCACGCCCTCCTGGTCTTCTGGGACACCATGCGCATACCGTGGGTGCACCGGCGACCGCCCCGGCCGTGAGACCCTTCCCCTACTGTGGGTGGCCCGGGCGGAACGTATGAAACAATGGGTGTGGCAAGCCATGCGAAGAGCATGCGGATCAGGGGTGATGGGGCCAATCTCCGGCACGCAACGCGCCTCGAATGAAGGAGACAGATCGTGACCACCGCCGGCACACCTGATGCTCATGCCGTCGACCAGACCATGTTCCGCGAATACGATATCCGGGGGTTCGTGGATCAGAACTTCACCGAACCGGTGCTTGGCCGTCTTGGCGGCGCATTGGGAACCTTCCTCGCTGGTGACGGCGAACCGGGTACGGTCGCTGTCGGGCGCGATGTCCGCCTCTCATCGCAACGGTACGCCGCCACATTCATCGAGGGGCTGCGCAACACCGGTGCCCGCGTCATTGATGTCGGACAGGTGCCAACGCCCCTCCTCTACTACGCCGTCAACACCCTCCACACCAATGGTGGCGGGTGCATCACCGCCAGTCACAACCCGCCGCAGTTCAACGGACTGAAGGCGCGCAAGCGTGAGGCCGGCCTGCCCAACGGCGTCCCATTGCGTCCATCAGATATCCAGGACCTGTTCCGTCTTGCGCAGGCAGGCACCTTCCGCCAAGCCACCGCTGGTGCCCACGACCACCATGATGTCGTGGACGACTATGTGCGCTACGTCGCCACACAGATCAAGTTGGCCCGCCCCCTGAAAGTGGTCGTCGATGCCGGGAACGGCGTGGCCGGTCCGGTCGCGATCCAGACCTTCACCGCCCTCGGGTGCGAGGTCATTCCCCTCTATTGCGAGCCGGATGGCACCTTCCCCAACCACATGCCCGATCCCCTCAAGCCCGAGAACCTGCGCGACCTGATCGCCAAGGTGAAGGAGACCAAGGCCGACATGGGCATTGCCCTGGATGGCGATGGCGACCGGTTGGGTGTGGTGGATGACGCCGGCGAAATCCTCTGGGCCGACCAGTACCTTGTCATCCTGGCACGGAACGCCCTGCGCACGCACCCCGGTGGCAGTGTGGTCTTCGATGTCAAGTGTTCCCAGGGCCTGATCGATGGCATCACCGCCGCCGGTGGCGTGCCGGTCATGTCGCGCACCGGCTACCCCAACATCATGGCGCGCCGCCGCGAGACCAACGCCATCCTCGCCGGCGAACTCTCGGGCCACACCTTCTTTGGTGATCCGGTCATCGACTTCGACGACGGCACCTTTGCCGGGGCGAACCTCCTGGCCGCCCTCTCCCGCGAACCGGTCTCGCTGTCCCACCTTGTCGCTGATCTGCCCCGGTATCACGCCACGCCGGAAGAGCGCTTCTACTGCGCCGATGACGCCAAGTTCGCCGTCATCGATGCCTTGAAAGAGGCGTTCGCCCATGATGCCTCGGTGCACGAGGTCGTCTCCCTTGATGGTGCGCGCGTGGTCCTCGATGGTGGTTGGGGATTGGTCCGTGCTTCCAACACCGAACCGGCGATCACGACCCGCTTCGAGGGTGTGACCCCCGAACGTGCCCAAGCCATCCGGACCTCGTTCATGGACCGCTTGGCACACATCCCGGCCGTGGACCTGCATCGCAGCGCCGGGCACTGACGCCGACCGTGGTTCGTGGTGACCCCTGCACCGGAGCGATCCTGGGCAGGGGTGTCCGCGAACCTCACCCTTGCAGCACCGTGCCCACGTGCCGGCGTGAAGGCTTCGGCATCGGGAATGCGCCACGGGACTGACAGGGAGGATGCGGGCACGGATGCCCGCGGACCAGGATCCAACTCACCCCATCGGAAACCCGGTCCCCATCCCGCGCATCCCTGACCGCATTCCCGCAGGGTGTTACGCGCCCCTGTCCTGTGCGTCGCCGATCCCTGCAAGGATGGCAACGGTGTCATCGGGGGCGGTGTAGTGCAGGTTGTGCCCGGTCTCCAGTTGGTGATAGGTCCATGACGGGTCATCGCGCAATTGCAAGGCCAGTTTGGCGAATGGACTGGACGGGTCCTTGCCCACCGAGCAGTACACGTAGGTGCGCGCAAGGCTTGGCACCGGATTGGTGAAGCGCACCGGTTGCGTGAAAGTCTTCACCGGTTGCCATGACCGGCGTGGACGTGCCCACTCGATGATCTCGGCAGGTTGGTCCGGCGGGGCATCACCCGGTGGGTGGCGCCATCCGTCACCCTCGGCATCGATCCGTGCCTGTGACGCCGCCGAGATGACCGTGCCCCCCGGGTTCTCCGGTGTCGGCACGAAGGCGTCCAGATAGACCAGGTGCGCCAGACGATCGGCCGACGTATCAGCCACGCCGGTGATCACCCGCCCGCCATAACTGTGGCCCACCAGGATCACATCGTGCAGGTCCTCGTAAAACAGCACGTTGGCCACGTCCTGCACATGGGTATCCAGATCGACGCCGGGGTGTGCCAGATGCGTGCGGTCGCCCAGACCGGTCAGCGTGGCCGCAAATACCGTGTGTCCGGAAGCCCGGAGACGTGGCACCACGAACTTGTTCCACGACCACGCCCCACCCCAGGCGCCATGAACCACCACGAATGTCGCCACGTGCGTCCTCTCCCGTTCCTCTGGCGCATGCCAGACCGTCCGGTTCTGAGCCGGATGGCCAGCATACACCCACCGCATGGCCCTCATCTCGGGCGTTGCTGGTGGGATGGGTTGGGAAGCCTGGTCAGGCGCGGTCGTGCGCCATCACCGCACCGTGGGTGGAGACGGCATGGTCTTGCAACACGGAGGCTGTGTTGCCCGTCACGATCGACATGCCAAGCACTGAGGCAACCGGGATTGTCCCCGCACCAGTTGTCCCTTCCGGTTCCTGCTGGTAGGCGTAGGCATTGTGCAGGTGGATGCTTTCGTCCGCCTCGCACTCCACCTCGAACCACCGAACCGACGGGTCGGCGCGTAGCCAGACAACGGCATCGCGGAGGACGTCCTCCACGAACTTCGGATTGAAGTAGCCCTGTTCCGTGACAAACTTCTCGTCGGCGCGCTTGACCAGCGGGAAGATCTCGCAACTGCCAAGGGTCTCGCCGTGCCGGATCAGGTCCTCGAAGGTGAGGGTGGAATCGGCCGTCGGACGCACACGCAAGCGCAGCCATGCCCGCTGGTTGTGCGCGCCGGCCACCGAGATTTCCTTGCTGCAAGGGCAGACGGTCGTGATCGGCACGTCCGCACCGATGACCAGGTCAAGCTGGTCACCATCCACGGTGGCGTCCACCTGGCAGGTGTAGCCCATGGTGCTGCGCTGCTGGCTGACCGGGGCTGCCTTCGTCATGAAGTAGGTGAAGGTGAGACCCACATGGGCGCGAACTGCACCCAGTCGCACCTGCGTTGCCGAAAGGAGTCCGGCAACGGTTGCGGGGGAGAGGGGTTCGTCCTTCCACACCTCGAGCATCTCGACGAGGCGGGACATGTGAGTGCCCTTGTATTCGGCAGGCAGGTCAACGGAAAGGCGCGTCATCGCCGTCACCGTCTGCACGCCACCACTACGCTCCTGCACCCGCCACGGCAGTTCGACGCGCTTGATGCCGACGCGTTGCACGTCAACCTGTCGCTCGTCTGGTCGGCTCTGTACGTCGTTCACAATGTTGCCTTGCGCCCGCTGCCTGTCGGTCTGACCGGCACGGTAAGGGGCCCTCTCTGAAAGACTGNNCCGATACGTTGCGGTAGAGATTAGCGGGTCGCGATGCGCGCGAGGGTGTCGGTTCTGAACAAGTAGAGGGACTGGCAGGGTTTTCCCGTGGGAATACCCGATGTGAAGCGCAACCCGTCACAATACGAAGGCACTTCCTTGCGATGGCTTGCCCATCCGTCGCATCACTTCACTTCCGCCAGCGGTGGTGCGTGCGGACCGGGCAGGACTTGGAGATC
>DDYL01000198.1:19203-22395 GCA_002347925.1 Chloroflexi bacterium UBA2235
GCGCGCCAGTTCCTGGGAAACCAGCAGAAGCCTTCCGTTGACGCAATCATCGGTCTCTCGCCGGCCATTTCCATTGAACAGAAGTCGGCATCCAAGAATCCGCGGTCGACCGTTGGCACCGTCACCGAGATCCACGACTACCTGCGCGTCCTGTACGCCCGGGTCGGTCAGGCCCACTGTCCCGAATGTGGTCGACGCGTCAGCGCGCAGACCCCGGAACAGATTGTCGACCAGATCCTCGCGCAGGCACCCGGCAGCCAGTGGCTCATCCTCGCGCCGATCGCCCGAAACCGCAAGGGTGAGTTCCAGGACGTCTTCCTGCAGGCGCGCCGTGACGGCTTTGCCCGCGTGCGTGTCAATGGTCAGGTCCATTCGGTCGACAGTCCGCCAGTCCTCGACAAGAAGCGCAAGCACGTCATTGACATCGTCATCGACCGCATCCGCCTGCCCGAACCGGGGCCGGACGGAGTGATCCCCGAGGATGCGATCGACCGTCAGCGTTTGACCGATTCGGTGGAGACGGCCTTGCGCACGGGTGAGGGGAACCTGGTGCTTGCACCGGCCGAACCCGTCGGCACTGTCACACCTGTCCCAGCCACTCCCGAGAGCGGATCACCCGTGAACCAGGCCGGGGAGGGTGTCACTGCCTCGCCCGGCGCGGCCCTCGCGTCGGCATCCATGGCAATGCGTCGCTGGTGGGGACAACGCGCGTCCGCCCCGGCCGATGGTGCTTCGGGCGGCGGATTGAAGGGCATGCAGGCGGCTGCCGGGGACCTCCTCTTCGCCGAACGCAATTCCTGCGCCTACTGCAACCTGTCGTTCGATGAACTCAGCCCCCAACTCTTCTCGTTCAACAGTCCCGTCGGGGCCTGTCCCGGATGCCTCGGCTTGGGGAACATGATGGTTGTCGACGAGAACCTGGTGGTTCCCGACAAGACCCTCAGTCTCCGCGAAGGTGCCGTCGTCGCCTGGGCCGATCAGGATGAGGAGAGTGGCACCGGATGGGGTGACCGCTACCGCATCCAGATCCTCGAAGGATTCGGCATTCCCACGGACGTGCCGTGGCGAGACCTCTCGGCGGCGCATCGTGCCTTGCTGATGAACGGGTCCGATGGCGACAAGGTCAAGATTGCGTGGGGCACCACCGCGGCCGGGGCGGCGGCACCCGCCAGTGCCTTCATGTCGCGCAAGGAATATGCCTGGGAGGGCATCACCCACCGCATCAAGCGCCTCCTGAAGCAGACAGGGTCCGAAGGGTTGCGCACCCATTACATGCGCTACTTCAGCCAGCAGAACTGCACCGAATGCAACGGTGAGAAACTCAAGCCCGAGGCCCGCGCCGTCACCGTTGCCGGATGCCGCCTTCCCGAACTGGAACATCTTTCCATCGGGGACACCCTGAGCTTCTTCCAGACGGTCGAACTGCCTGAGCGGGAGGCGATGATCGCGGGCGAACTCATGAAGGAGATCTGTGGCCGACTGGAGTTCCTGGTCAACGTCGGCTTGCACTACCTCACCCTGGATCGCGCCGCCCCCACCCTCTCCGGTGGCGAGTCGCAGCGGATCCGTCTTGCCAGCCAGATCGGCTGCGGGCTTGTCGGCGTCTTGTACATCCTTGACGAACCAAGCATCGGCCTGCACCAGCGGGACAACGGCAAGCTGATCCAGACCCTCGAGACATTGCGCGACACCGGCAACACCGTCGTCGTCGTCGAACATGACCTCGACACGATGTTCGCCGCCGACTACCTGATCGACTTCGGTCCCGGCGCCGGTGTCAACGGAGGCGAGGTCATCGCTGCCGGCACGCCCGCCGAAGTCGCGCGCAATCCCAAGTCCCTTACCGGCCGCTATCTCTCCGGCGAACTCAAGATCGAGATTCCTGCCCAGCGTCGCGTGCCGGGCGACCACTGGCTAAACATCCGCGGTGCCCGCGAACACAATCTCAAGAACATCGACGCCTCCTTTCCCCTCGAGTGCTTCGTTGCGGTTGCCGGCGTCTCGGGGTCTGGCAAGTCGTCGCTCGTCAACGGCATCCTGCGCAAGGCCCTCGAACAGCGCCTGATGCGTTCACTCGGGCGCCCCGGTGCCCACGACAGCCTTGAGGGTGTCGAACACCTCGACAAGGTCATCGCCATCGATCAGGATCCGATCGGGCGCACCCCCCGCTCCAACCCGGCCACCTATGTGGGCGTCTATGACAGCATCCGCGAACTCTTTGCCCAGTTGCCCGAAGCCAAGATCCGCGGCTACAAGCCCGGGAGGTTCTCCTTCAATGTGAAGGGTGGCCGTTGCGAGGCGTGCGAGGGCGACGGCGTCAAGCGCATCGAGATGCAGTTCCTGGCCGACGTCTTCGTGCCGTGCGAAGTCTGCAAGGGCAAGCGGTTCAACCGCGAGACCCTGGAAGTGAAGTTCCGGGGCAAGACCATTGCCGACGTCCTCGAGATGAGCATCGAGGAAGCAGTCGACATCTTCGAGAACGTGCCGGCCATCGCCCGCATCCTGCGCACCCTTCTGGAAGTCGGCCTCAGTTACATGAAACTGGGCCAGGCCTCCACCACGCTTTCGGGTGGTGAGGCGCAACGGGTGAAGCTTGCCCGGGAACTTTGCCGGCCGGCGACTGGACGCACCCTCTACATCCTGGACGAACCGACGACAGGCCTGCATTTTGCCGACGTGCAGAAGTTGCTTGATGTCCTGCAACGGCTTACCGATGCCGGGAATACCGTCGTCGTGATCGAACACAACCTTGACGTCATCAAGTGCGCCGACTGGATCCTCGACCTCGGTCCCGAGGGAGGTGCCGGGGGTGGCCGGATCCTCGCGACTGGCACACCCGAGGACGTTGCCCGCACCCCGGGATCCGAGACTGGCCCGTACCTTCACGGCATCCTGTGGCCACCATCACCCGAACCGGAGGTCCTCCACCTCGAGGACGATGGCGTGCACCCGGATCAGGCGGGGATCGGGAGTGACGAAAATCCAGTCATCATGACACCGTTGATCCTGCGGGAATGGCGTACCCGGCTTGGGCTTTCGCAGGCCGAGGCGGCGCGCATTGCCGGGGTCTCCCGGGGTCTGCTTGCCGAGGCCGAACGTGGCCGACGCGCCGGTGAACGAACCCTGACCCGCATCGCCGTCGCCCTGCGCGAACACGAATCACACGTACCCCAACCCGTCTGACCGTAACCG
>DDYL01000003.1:0-3102 GCA_002347925.1 Chloroflexi bacterium UBA2235
CGCCGTCGAAGTCGGTGAAGCCGTCGCACTGAACGCCGGGTTCGGCGTGATCGTCGACGTGGACGTCCGGGTCGCCGAAGCACTCCCTGAGACAGTCGGTGTGGAACTCGCGGTTGATGTGGCGGTGGAACTCGCAGTCGAGGTCGCGGAGGCCCCAGCGGTTGATGTGGCCGACGCCGGTGAAGTCGCGGTCGATGTTGGCTGCGGGACGGAACTTGCGGTCGGCGTCGCTGTCGCTCCGGTCGGGTCGTAGGTCACCGAGTCAACGGCCTTCTTGGCGTCAACCTTGCCGTACCCCCACCGGTTGTTCCACGCGGGACGCCCACTATTCCCCGAGGCATTCGGCGCCAGGGTCACTTGATCCTCGGACGCGACACCGGTAGATGTTCCGTAGCCGTATGTATGAGCAGATGTACTGGTGCCAAGTAACGCATCACGGATCTGCGACTGCGTGTACCCGGCATTCTTCTGGTACATCATGGCAACGATGCCCGCGACGTGCGGGGCTGCCATGCTCGTGCCTTGCTTCGCGGTTGTGCCGTTCGTCGTGCCACTCTGGGCAGCAATGATCGATTCGCCCGGGGCAAGCAGATCAGGCTTTGCCCGGCTGTCTCGCGTCGGCCCAAGCGCACTGAACGCGCTGTACGTTCCGGTCATCGATCCGTCAGCAACGAATGATCCGACGCTGATCGCCCCTGAAGCCGTCGCCGGTTCAGCGAGTGTCGTCCGGTACGAGGGAATGGTGAATGTGGCGTTGTCTGTCGTGACCCACGCGTCCCACGTACCCGTGCTTGACGCACGCGCCAAGGATGTCCGGTCCAATTCGACCGACCAATCCTGATCGGCAGGGGTCATGCCAGTCAACGTAACCGTGGCCTGGCAGAGGTTATTGCTTGTCGAGGCCGAGACACAGTTCGATATCGAGATGGTGGCGCCGGCAAGGCTGTAGGAACGCGTCCTGCCACCCTTGATCGCCTTGGCAGTCTGGGTGCCGTTGTGCATCAGGCTGATCGAGAAGTTGTCGTCACCTGAATACCAGAAGTTGATGCTCGCGCTGGTGGAGGTGGGGACGAACGCAACGGACTTGGTGCCACCGATGGCGACGGGTGCGGTGCCACTTCGGGCGTGGATGGCCTTGTTGCCATCGTCACCAGCGGCAACCACGAACGCCACACCCGAAAGTTGGGCAAAGTCGTCAAGCGCGCGTTCCTCGACCGCCGTGCCGTCGTGCGCCCCGTTGTGTGATCCCCACGAGTTGTTGATCACCACTGGCTTGCCGAGTTCGGATGCCTTGGCGATGATCCACGCCCACGCATCCACTGCGCCCACGGTCGTGCCGTCGTGTTTGACGACAAGAAGCCTGGAGGCGGGTGCTGCACCGCTGTTTCCCGCCGCGATGCTGGCCACATGCGTCCCGTGACCAGTCGTGTCGGTCTGGGCGCAACTCGCTGCATCGATCTCGGCTGCGGTACAGACGGTGCCGTACCCCATGTCATCGATTGGTCGGGATCCTCCAGTGATCGCACCGGGGCCGGAACCGCCGCCGGTCTGGTCCCACACGGCATCAATCCGGGTGGCGCCACCATCCTTGAAGTCATCGTGCGCAAGGTCGATGCCGGAATCAACGATGGCTACCAAGGTGCCATCACCATCCGCCGTGGTCGAACCGGTGACCGTCGGACGCACGGCATTGCCATCGACGATTTTCGCATCGACCAGACTGTCATCGAGTGAAGGTCTCGTCGGCATGGACGCGGTGACCTTGATCACTCCGGCAAGGTTCGCCACCGCCTGAAGCGCGTTCAGGGGTACTGTCGCCGTGTAGATGCCTGAACGGGATGCGCGGGTCCGGGCATTCGCCCCGAGGGTGCGCAGGTCGGCGCGGATATCGCGCGTCGCCTCAATCAGGACATTCACCCCGGCCGGTTGCGCAACCCCACGTGCCCGGACGGTTCCGTTCACCGGCCGGACCGGCACCACGGTCATCCGTGACGGCGATCCAGCAAGGTACGCCTGCAGGTGCGGGTCAAGCCGGGTCTCCGTGGTCGCGGCTGTCTGGAAGCGTGGGGCAGCCTCGGCTACCCCGCCCTGCCAAACCGGCAAGGTGGGGGCTACCGCAATGAGGGTGGCGAACGCCAAGCGGCTAGCCAACAGGCCAACGCGACGAAACATCCTCACGCCTGCACCCGGTCCCCGAGAAACATCCGTACCCGATCCCTCTTGCCCGACGATTCGCAACCGGTTCCAAATGCCCGGAACCCATCGGACAGGAACCCCCGATGGCAAAGCACCGACCCGTCCGGAAAGTGCATCCGGACGACCGACGGCATGCCCCGGCGACAGTTCGACGCATGACTACAATACAGAACGTGGGGTTTGGGGGCAACCGTGGGGGACCACCGATCAGGTCTCAATCCAGTCCGGGGTCACTGGCGACCTGCCCCCAACGGTGCCTTGACGAAGGCGCATCGCGGTCGTGGCAGACTTTGGTCCTGCCCCTTCACCGCGGACCTCTTCCTGCCGATAGTTGAAATAAGACACGCAGACAAATCCGCTGCCAATCGGATGTCGTCACGGCACCGCGTTGTCTGGCACGGGTTTCGCTGCGCGATCCATAGCTGGCCGGCATCCGTTTCCTGCGGGGCCAATACTCCTGAAAGGCACTTCCGACATGACCAGTTCGCCGATCACCACCACCACGAACTCCAGTGGGTCCTCGACCAATCCCATGTTCTCGTTCGGTGGTCTTGCGTCAGGTCTGGACACCAACGCCATCGTGTCCCAGTTGATGTCGATCGAGAAGCGCCCACTCGTCAAGATGCAGAACCAGCAAGCGACCCTGCAGAACCGCAAGTCGCTCCTGACTGAGATCTCGACGAAGCTCAGTTCCCTCAGGTCGGCAACGTCCACCCTGATGCTTTCGACGGCCACCCAGGTGCGCACGGCGACCTCCACCAACACCGCGGTTGCAACCGCGACCGCCGGGGCGAACACTTCCCTCCAGTCCTTCACTATTAAGACCAGCCAGTTGGCCACCCGTTCCTCCCTGACCAGCGGAGGCGTGATCGGCGCGGCCGTCAGTGACGCGACGACGATCTCCGA
>DDYL01000003.1:3166-9038 GCA_002347925.1 Chloroflexi bacterium UBA2235
CAACGTGATCTTCGGAAGCCCGAACGACTCGTCGAACTTCTTCACCATCACCAATCTTGCAACCGCAGGCACATCCACGACGGCACTCGGCACGTCAACCTTGGCCAAGGCCGGTGTCTCATCGAATGCGACCGGCTTCACCATCAGCGACGGCACGCACACCACCACGGTCAGCGTCAACTCCTCTAGCACCATGGACGACGTGGTGAACTCCATCAACAGCCAGTTGGGTGCTGCCACCGGGTCTGGCGGACTTGGTCTGACGGGCGTCACTGCCTCGTTCGCCAATGGCAAGTTCACGATCAGTGGCCACACGGGCACCCTGACCATCGGCAACCTCACCGGTTCCACATCAGCGGAAACCCTTGCAAACCGTGGCCTCGTGACCGCCCTGAACCTGCCCACGACGGCCACGTCAACACCACTTTCGTCCTCGTCGACGATTTCGATCAATGAGCAGACGATCACTTCCGATGCCGGAGTCACCGAGTTTTCGTCCAGTGCGACCCTCGGGTCCGGATCCACCGGCGGTCTTGGCCTGACCGGCGCAGGTGAGATCCGTGTCAACGGCACCCTGATCACCTACGACACGGCGACCGACACCCTGTCCACCGTCATTTCGCGCATCAACTCGTCAGGCGCAAACGTCCTGGCCAGCTATGACTCCCTCACCGGCAAGGTCACGATGCAGAACAAGAGCACCGGTGCCAGCGTCGTCACCGTTGACGACAACAATGGCAATGACAACGCCGGCCTGATCAGCGCACTGAAGCTCGACAGCTCTTCCTCGGCCGTCACAACCCTCGGGCAGAACGCCATCTACAGCATCAATGGCGGGGCCAGCAAATCCAGCACCAGCAACACCATCACCAACGCCATCTCCGGGGCCACCATCACCTTGGCCGGCACCCTGGACACCACCGCAACTATCACGATCGCGCAGGACTCCACCACTGCACTCACCAATGTCAAGGCATTCGTCACCGCCTACAACGATGCGATGACCTGGGTGATCGAGAACACCAAGGTTGATGCAGCCACCAAGACGCGAGGCGTCTTCGCCGGCGACAGCGCAATCACGGCAATGCAGAGCAAGCTGCGCGCCGCCATCAACTCGGCTGCCTCCAGCATCTCGACGACCTACAAGACCCTCCCGTCAATCGGTCTGTCATCGGGGGCCGTCGGATCAACCGTCGGCACCACCAACACTCTCGTGCTTGATGAAAGCAAATTCGCAGCCGCGCTCGCTGCCGATTCCTCGGCAGTTTCTTCGCTCTTCGGGTCAAGCGGCGGCCCGCTCGACACCCTGAAGACGTACCTCGTGGCCGCCACGTCGTTCAGCGGGCTGATCTACTCCTCGCAGACTTCGGCCGACACCCAATTGCGGGACCTCGACAAGCGGATTTCGACGATGCAGCAGCGACTGGATGACAAGCAGGCGTCGCTGCAGAAGAAGTATTCAGACCTTGAAGCTGCCATGTCCAAGCTTCAGGCCCAGAGTTCAAGCCTCAGTTCCCAGTTGGCTGGGCTCAACAAGTCGGGCTAGGCGGTGCAATCCACCGGAGCGTCATGCAGGTTTCGTGAGGATCGGTTCGACGCCGGCAACCTGCACAAGTACGTTTTGTCATTGCCAGACAACTGCATCGACACTGGGTGGTACCCTCATCCCATCCAGACAGGCGTAGTGCAGACCATGCATTCCATCCGGACCCTATTCGCACCCAGGACGTGACAACGTGGAAGGACTGCCCCCCGGTTTCACCGCTCTCAATCGCCAGCGCGTTGCGCAGGGCGTGCAGGGATACCAGCGTGCGGCAACCGAAACCGCGAGTCCGGCACAGCTCATCGTCATGCTCTATGCGGGATGCATCCGGTTCACCGCCCTTGGCAAGACCGCGATCGAGCAGAAGGACTTCACCACGTCCCGCGAGAACCTCCTCAAGGCCCAGGCAATCATTGCCGAACTCATGGGCAGCCTGAACCTCAGCATCGGTGACCTTGCCACCAACCTGATGCGCCTCTACGACTACATGTACCGGCGACTGATCGATGCCAACATCCGACGGGATGCCGAGGCAGCCGCTGAAGTCGAAGGTCTGTTGAGAGGGCTGCTTCCGGCGTGGGAAGAGGCCGTGAAGACCTATCACGCCGAACTCGCCGCTGGTACCGCGCCTCCGATTGGCAGCCTTCCGACCAACCTGGCCGGCTGACGATGATCGGACTTCTTGCATCGTTACTTGACACCTACGCAACCATCGACACAATCACCGAGACCCTGATCGATGCGCTCGAGCAGAACCGGTTCGAACTTGTCGATGACTTGGTCGACCAACGGGCCGACCTCATCGAGTTGGCTGGGGTGTCCCTGAAGTCCTTGGGTGACGTCTCCCCCGAACCGTTGCCCAACGAGGTTTCGGATGCACTCACCCACCTGATATCCCGTGACCAGCGCTTACGCGCCCTGATCGTCTCGGCGGTCCAGGCCAACGACAACCAACTGGCTCAGGTTCGTGGGTCACGCGCCCGGCTTGGTTCATACCAGGTCCACAACCCGGATGTCCCTGAACTGGTCGATCGCCGGGGCTAGCCATTCCGGTCGCAGATTGGCACGTTCACGCCCGTCACCGCCTCAACCGGCGTAGCGACGGCCTTTCCACGTCACGCCCGTGCCGGTTCGCACCTTGAGCTGGCTGGCAATCATCAGGATCACAAAGGCAAGCACCCCGAACGGTTGCGTGATGGCATACCTCGCCGGCACCCGCAGGGCGCGGTTTACGGCAGCCCGTTGCGCCAGACCAAGCGCCAGGATCATCACCGCCGCCAATCGCGACCGCCACGCCTGACTACCCATGCGCGATGCAGTCGAGAGCAGTACCCACGGTGCAATGATGGTGGCAAGCAAATACCCCATCCCCGGAACCGCCAGGTACGGTATCAAGCGTGATCCCACATGGAGGTTCTTGGTCCATCCCTCCCAAAGCGCCCCCGGTGTGGTGTACATCCGTGTCGTCGCCAAGTCGCTGCCATCGGCAAGGCGCAGACGGAAACCCATCCCCTTCGCCCGCCTGGCAAACATCACATCCTCGGCAATCTCCCCACGTATCGCCTCGTATCCACCCATGACCTCATAGACATCCCGCCGGACCAGGAGGAACTGGCCGTTGGCAATGGCGATACCCGGCCAAAGTGCCGAGTTCACCAAGCGCACCGGCATGGACTCCATGATCATGCCCAGGACCCCCGGTTGGATGATCCGTTCCCAGACAGTCGGGAGGGATTGCCCGGTCAGGATCGAAAAGACCGGTGTCGGTTCAGCGGGTCCGTCATTGAGACCAATCCATCCATCACGCGCCGCATCAACCACTGCCGTGACCGCGCCCTGATGCAGGTTCGTGTCGGCATCGACGAACAAGAGCCACTCACCGGTGGACGCATGCACGCCCTGGTGCAATGCCCACGGCTTTCCCGCCCATCCGGAGGGAAGCGTGGCCCCGGAAACCAGTCGCACCCGCGGATCAACGGCTGCGAACGCCCGTACCCGCGCGGCCGTATCGTCCTGGGAACAGTCGTCGACAACAAGGATCTCGAGATCGGGATAATCCTGTCCGGCGGCTCCGGTCAGGCATGCATCAATCGTCAGACCTTCGTTACGCGCCGGGACAATGAGTGAAAGCCGTGGGTAGGTGCGGTTTGGGTCGGGACGCTTCGGATGCACGGAGGCCAGGCCACCTCTCTGGGCGAGCCCCCATGCCACCCGTGAGAGTTCTCCGACGACAAGCCCCGCAACCGTTGCCGACGCCGGGGTCATCTCTCGCGCCAGTCGCATCAACGCATTCATCGGGTCACCTGCCTCGCTTCACCGCCAAGGTTGCCATCCCGATCATGCCGTACCCGCATGCGTCACCGGGCGGGAATCACTGCCAAAGCCATCCGAAACCCACCGATGTGACGCGACTGCAACGCCGATGCGACGACGGACAACCGTCCGCACATCCGTACAATGGAGCGCCGATGACTGTGCCTCCCGCCGCCCCCGACGATCAACCGGCCATCACCCCGGGGCGTCGTCCGGCTGCTGTCCTGGTGCCGATCTACGACGGACCCGACGGCCCAACGGTCGTGATGATCCGACGCACCGCACGGGGCCACCATTCAGGACAGTTCGCCTTTCCTGGCGGTCGCCCTGAAATTGTCGACATCGACTTGTGCGCGACCGCGATGCGCGAGGCTTACGAGGAGGTCGGCATCAACCCGGCCGATGTGACCATTCTTGGCTCCCTGCCGACGGTCGAGACAATCACCACGAATTACGCAATCACCGCGTATGTAGGCCGTCTCGGTTCACCCCCGGTCCTTGTGCGACAACCCGACGAAGTCGCGGAAATCCTCGAGATTCCCCTCGCCACTTTCCTTGCCCCGGGACTGCCAATCACTGAAGACTGGGACCTGCCGCTTCCAGGTGAACCATGGACGGCACCGCCAGAGGGCGCGACACCGGAACAGCGGCGCCGCGCAATCCGCTTCTACCCGTGGGGAGCGAACCGCATCTGGGGCGCGACCGCCCGGATGATCGAACACCTGGTCATCGCGATCCGGAGTGGCCGGATCACGCCGGGCACCAATCCAACCGCCTGACCATCCCGGCTTGAATCCCGGGACACCGGGGCCTTTCGGTTGCTAACCGCCAGGTCAGGCGCGCACGATCCGCAAGCGCCTGCCCCTGTCCGCATCGGACGGTAGCGAGATGCTTACGCACGTACGGTGACTGGCTTGCTATGGCGTCGCGGTCCGCGTCGGCGTCACGGTACGCGTCATCGTCTTCGTTGGCGTCACGGTCCTTGTGAACGTCTTCGATGGCGTCGGGGTGATCGTCCGGGTCGGGGTCACCGTGCGGGTTGTCGTGACCGTCCTCGATGGCGTCAGCGACACGACTGCTGTCGCCGACGGAACCACCGTCATCGTCTTCGTCGGCGTGATCGTCCGTGTCGTGGTGATGGTCGGCGTGGTCGTCACCGTCCGCGTGGTCGTTCGGGTCGGAACTGCCGTCGTGGTCTTCGTCGGCGTAGAGGTATAGACCGGCGTGGGTGTCCGCGTAGTGGTCACCGTCCGGGTTGGCGTGTTGGTCGTCGTGTACGTCGCGGTCCCGGATACCGCTGTCCTTGTCGGGGTCATCGTCTTCGTCACCGTCGCCGTTGGGGAGACCGTCGGTGAGTTGATGACGTTCAGGTTGACCGCGGCAGACGCCACACTGGTGTTCCCGGCAATGTCGGTGGATTTCGCGGTGATTGCGTACGAACCGATTGCCGACGTGACCGTGACCTCCCAATATCCCGGAACCGCCGCCGAGGACGTGCCCGAAGTCACCGTACCGATGATCGTGGTACCGCCCGCGTACACGACGATGTCGCTGTCGGTCTCCGCCATTCCCGTGATCTTGTAGGTCAGGCGATAGGTGTATCCGTCGCCAATCGTGCCCGTGTCGTACGCGGAATCCAGTCGGACGGACCAGGGTTGGCGCGGCGCGATCGTATCGATGGTCAGCAAGAGTGCCGTCGAGTCGCTGCTGCGGTTCCCCGCACCATCGATTGCCACGGCCTTGATGCTGTTCACTCCATCGGCGAGAGCCGAGGTGGTGATCGACCAGGTTCCCGTCGCACCGGTTGGAGGCGCGCCAGAGGCAATCGTTCCGGACGTCGTCCCGGTTCCGACAGCCGTCGTCGTGCCATTCAAGGTGGCGTACAGGGTCACCGAACTCCCCGCCTCGGCCGTACCGGTGATCGTTGGGGTGTTGTCATTCGTGATGTTATCGGAGGTCGACCGGCCGGCACTGTCGCTCGTGACGACCAAGTCGAGGTTAGTCGGTGCCACCGTC
>DDYL01000003.1:9203-9946 GCA_002347925.1 Chloroflexi bacterium UBA2235
TAGCTACCCGCCTCGGCGGTACCGGTGATGGTTGGCGTCGTGTCGTTGGTCAGGTTGTCAGTGGTCGTGCCGGCCGTTCCCGCCCCGGACGTGTCACTTGCCACCGCAAGATCGAGCGCACTGGGTGCGACCGTCGCGGTATCAACCGTCACCGCAAGTGCCGTCGACGCACTGCTGACATTGCCAGCCGCGTCAAGGGCCTTGAAAGTCAGTGAGTGGATCCCGTCGGTCAGCGCAGTTGAGGTGATGCTGAACGTACCTGTCGTGCCTGCCGCCCCATTGACGATGGTTCCCGTGACCGTCGCCGTTCCGAGAACGGTCGTGCCGTCGGTGTCATACAAGGTGACGTAACTGTGCGCCTCGGCGACACCCGTGAAGGTCGGGGTCGTCGTCTTCGTCAAGTTGTCACTCGTCGTTCCGTTGGTACCCGCACCCATCGTGTCACTCGAGGTCGACATGTCGATGCTCGAAGGCGTCACCGACGAGGTATCGACCGTGATGGCCAGCGACGTGGAGTAGGAACTCACATTCCCGGCCGCATCGGTGGCGTTCACGGTGATCGGGTGGATCCCCGGCGCCAGGACTGAAGTCAGGGTGATGCTGAAGGCACCCGTCGAGGAGTCAGCGACGGCCGTCGGTGCAAGCGCGGTTGCCGATCCACTGATTGCATCGTAGATCGTGACCGTGCTTGACGCCTCAGCGGTACCAGTGATGATCGGTGTCGTCGTGCTTGTCAGGTTGTC
>DDYL01000187.1 GCA_002347925.1 Chloroflexi bacterium UBA2235
CTTCGGCGACGTTGCCGATGACACCGCCGTCGCCCTCGTCCACCATGCCATCGACCTCGGTGTCAACCACTTCGACTGCGCCCGCTGCTACGGCGACTCCCTCCGCAAGCTCGGCCTCGCCCTCAAGGGGGTCCACCGCGACCGCGTCATCGTCTCCGCCCGCCTCTGCCTCCACCGCGTCCTCACCCCCCTCCAACTCGACCACGCCGGCTCCGCCGAGGATGTCATCCGCGATGTCGAGGACCAGCTCAAGCTCCTCCACATCGACTACCTCGACGCCCTCCTCCTCCACGACCCCACCGACATGGGACCCGTCCTCGCCAAGGGTGGCGCCCTCGAGGGTGCCCTCCGCCTCAAGGACCGTGGCCTCGTCCGCAATGTCGGCTTCGGCATGCGCCCCCACGACTTCCACCGCCAGGCCCTCGACACCGGTGCCGTCGACGTCCTCCTCACCTTCTCCGACTACAACCTCCTCCGGAAGAGTGCTGCCGACCCCGGTGGCCTCCTCGAACACGCCGCCAAACTCGGCGTCGGCGTCCTCAACGGCTTCTCCATCGTCCGCGGAATCCTCACCGGCGCACCCGTCGCCGAGGCCGCTGCCCGCGGTCGCTGGACCAACGCCGACGACATCGCCCGCGCCACCGCCATGCGCCAGTGGGCCATCGACCGCGAGGTCAGCCTCCTGGACATCGCCCTCCAGTTCTGCCTCGCAGAACCCCGCATCCACGGCAATCCCCTCGGCAACCAGAACGTCGCCGAACTCGAGCAGAACATCCGCGCCGTCGCCACCCCGCTCCCAAGCGGCATCCTGAAGGAGTTCATCAGCGCCAACCTCTAACGACTGGCGGTTGGGTAGAAACGACGCACTGGCGCGGGAGGGGAAAGTCTCCCGTGTCAGTGCATCTGCAACGGGCTGCTCGGCACGAACTCGAGCCCAAGGCTTTCGGAAAGGACGTCGCCTCCATCTTTCCCGGAAAGGCGTCGCAGAAGCATTTGTGCCGCGACTTCCCCAAGCATCTCACCCGGGTAGCGATACGCGGGTATATCGGGCCACAAGACCGACTGATCGTGGCGGTACCCGATTACTGCAAGGTCCCGTGGGACCTGCAGTTCCCTTCGACGAACAACATCGAGTGCGCCTCGCGTTTGGAGGGTCGTCGCAACCACAATCGCATCAGGACGGCAGCCGTTATCCAAAAGCCCCGCAAATAACGAGGCGCCCCCCATATCACTCCCGTCACCAAGCGCGACAAGGTCACGATTTAGCGCAATCCCGGCAGCTTGAAGGGCTTTCCTGTAACCTCGGAAGCGCGGTGTCCCGGAGAGTGAACCTTCACGCAGGCTGACAATGCCGATCCTTCGGTGTCCATCTTCAATCAGACGGACTGTTGCGTCGAATACCGCCCCCTCGTTGTCCACCGTGACGGCGTCAAAGGGTGCAATTCCGTCAGGCAGCATTGGGACACGGTCGATCAGGACTATGGGTGTGCCATGTGCGCGAAGCGTGTCTAGATCGCCGACCTCCTCCTGGTACGGAAAGATCAGCGCGCCGTCAACACGGCCGGCCCCCAGGGTATCGAAAAAGCTTCGCCCCAGATACGAACCATCCGGCTTGGTACGGGTGGAACAGACGACGGTCAGAAAGCCGGCCGCTGCGAGTTCGCGTTCGGCACCGGTGGCGTGAAGTGAATACAACGGGTTATCGAGATACGGCACTACTAGGGCGATCAGACCCGTCTGCCGGAGGCGAAGATTGCGCGCCGTGACACTTGGGACGTAGCCGAGGCGGTCAACGGCCTCCCGGATGCGTCCCGCACTGGCCTCGCTGACCCGCTGATTTCCGGTCAGGAACCTTGACACCAAGGCCGGTGAGGTTCCTGCTTCCCGCGCCACGTCGGCAATCGTCGCACGTCGCAACGGAGGGTTCGGGTGCGGGGCACCCGCACTTCTGCCAGTTCCCATCGTCCTTGACACGAACGAGGATACCGAATACGCTTCGGCTCACAATCGATTTACATTCCTCGCCAAAGGGAGAGACATGACAGGGATTGACCGCGCGCACATCACGATCAACGCTGGGGCGTCACTCGGAACACTCACCCGTCCGTGGACAACGTTCGGATACGACGAGCTGAACTGGACCTACACGCCACGCGGGAAAGCGGCCCTGAAGGCATTCGGCGAGTTTGCGGAACGGCCATATCACGTAAGGGCGCACAACCTCCTCACAACTGGACGCGCATTCTCCTGGCCCCACTGGGGGTCCGGGAATGTCTATCACGAGGATGCAATCGGTAACCCAGTCTACGACTGGACAACTCTAGACCAAGTGTTCGATGCGTATTTGGAGGCAGGGATGCGCCCGTTGGTGGAACTGGGGTTCACACCTGCTGCGATGGTCCCGCCCGATGCGGACCTTCCGTTCACCAGAAGCGCGTCACAGTACCAACCCTATGAAGCTGCCCTCTGGAGCATGCCTCCGCATGACTACGCGAAGTGGGGTGAGTTGATTTTCCAGGTTGTCCGGCACTGCGTCGAGCGATATGGACAGTCGGAAGTCGAGGCCTGGTACTGGGAACTCTGGAACGAACCGGACATCTTCTACTGGCGCGGAACGCCCGAACAGTTCGACGCCCTGTATGACGTAACCGTTGCCGCGGCGGTGCGTGCACTCCCGACCATCAAGGTCGGCGGCCCGTCGGTAACTGGCGGACCCAATGCCGTCAAGTTCATGGAGGGGTTCCTCGCGCACTGCGCCGGCGAGGGTGACCGCGGGACCAACGCTGTGACGGGTGGGCGGGGAACCCAACTCGACTTCATCTCCTGCCATACCAAAGGGTCTGCATTCGGTCGTCGCTACGGTCCGTTGAGTGACACCGGAGCGGTGCACGACTGGGGCGGAGATGCACACGGCAACGGGATGGTCAGGACACCCCGGCAGTCACCATCGCGTCGGAAGATGCTGACTGAGATCCGTGCCCACCTTCGTGCCGCTGCGCGCCACCCTCAATTCCGCAACTTGCCGGTGATCGTCGATGAGTGCGACCCGTGCGTACCGGCCCATTTCAGTGCCTACGACAACGCAAACTTCGGCTTCCGGAACACACCCTACTACGGCAGCGTGATGGCTTCGGTGTTCAAGCGCATCCTTGACCTGAATGACACCGAACACGATGCGCCTGATGTCACCCTTGCAAGCGCCTGGGCCTTCTACTTTGAGGGTGAGCGGTACTTCGAGGGGTTCCGCGAGTTCTTCACGGCGGAAAACGTGGAACTTCCGGTCCTCAACACCTATCGCGCACTCGCCAAACTGCACGACGATCGGGTAGCCCTCGCTTCCGATGCCACATGGCCAGTCGGGGAGGTCGACCGCCTCGCGACGGATGTGATGGACCCGGACACCGGAAGCCTCGATGATGTGGAGGTGGACGGGATTGCCACTCGGACGGCCAAGTCGGTGACTGCCGTCCTCTGGCACCACCGCGACGACCAGTACGCAACAGCAATAGATGCGCAGGTGACGGTCACCGTGACCGGACTGCCGTTCGACGCCAACAAGGCGGTGGCGCGGAATATCAGGATTGACCGCAGCCACAGCAATGCCCATGCGGTGTGGGAATCCCAGGGACGCCCTCAACATCCGACCGCTGATCAGATTGCCGAACTCCACGCGCGGGACGGACTGGAAGAGGGTGAATTCGTCACGGTACGAACGCTCGGCGACCACACCATCGAACTGACACTTCCCATGCCATTGCATAGCGTTTCGCTGATTCAAATCACACCCGCCTGATCGGTGGGGACATACTTTAGCCCGGGTTCCGTTGGGGAATGGTGCCCGGACGTAGGGGGAACAAAATGAACTCGTTTGCAACAGGCGCATCCGGACTGACACGACGCAAGGCACTCTTCGGTGTCTTGGGCACAAGCGCGCTCGCATCAGCGTGCGGCGCCGACGAAGCAAAGCCAGCCGCACCGGCGCCTACTCAAGCGGCAGCCCTTGCTCCAAAACCATCCGTCGCCGCTACGACGGCTCCAGCGGTCGCTCCGACTACCGCTCCGTCAGCCCAACCTGTGACCATCAAATACATCACGGAACCAGGCAGGGTCGATTCCGGAGTGAAGGACGCGGTAAACGCCTACAACGCCCTCGGTCGCAAGATCACTGTCGAACTTGAGGGAGTGCCGGGAAACTTTGGGGAAAAGGTGTTGACGCTTGGCGCGGCCGGGAGCTTGCCCGAACTGACACACAGCCATCCCAGGGACTACCACCCTTGGCGCACTGGCGGCCTGCTCGTCCCCCTTGATGATCGCCTCAAGATTGAGAAGGACGCGGCCGACTTGGTGCCCGCAGCACTCGATTACTGGCTCATGGACGGTCAGCGGTGGGCAGTGCCATACAACTTATCTGTACAAAATATGTATTTCAACAGGGAGATCTTCGAGAAGGCTGGTCAGAAGACACCCGATGAGTACGAGAAGGAAGGCAAGTGGACATGGGAGACCTATCTTGACCTGGCGAGAAAGCTGACCAGTGGGTCGGGCGACACCAAGGTATTCGGGTGTGTTTGGATGGCAACCTTCCTCGACATACAGCTCGGTGTCATCTGGCCATTCGGCGGTGACCTTTGGGACAAGGAACGCAAGAAGACGGTCCTTGATAGCAAGGCTGCGCTTGACGCAATCCAGTTCCAGGCAGATCTGGCAGGGAAGTACGCCGTGTCACCAAATGACGAAGAGTGGAAGCAGTTCGCATCCGCACCGTCAGCCACGTGGGGCGCAGCATTCGGGGCCGGACGGGCGGCAATGGAACTGCAGCCGAACGACTCACTAGCACCCCACGTCCTGGCCTCGACATTCCGCAAGGGCATGGCACCGATGCCCAAGGGGCCTGGAGGACGGATCGTCCGAGGGCTGTCAGTCGGGGTTCACCTGTTCAAGGGCAGCAAGCAGACCGACGCCGCCTGGAACTTCGCGATGTATCACTCTGGCAAGGAGACAGAGAAGCTGATGCTTGATCGTCACCTTACGTTGCCCTGGCGCATCTCAACGCAGGCGGCAATCGCTACGGCGATGCCTCTCAAGGACTGGGAGTCGTCCGCCGCGTATGGCGAAAACATGAAGGCGGTCCGTCCAACCCCGTACGTCGCAAAGTTCGCCGACATCAATAAGGTCTACAACGACGCCTACATTCCCGTCCGTGCGGGTCAGAAAACCGCGGTCCAGATGATGGTGGAACTGAAGCCTCAGATTGAGGAGCTCCTCAAGTAGGGATCAGTCCTTTACCGCGCGAAGGCCCGTTCCGTGTCAGGAATCGGGCCCTTGCAGACTTGCCGGTGCAGGCGTTTCAGCCGGAGGCCAATAAGGGTAGGATGCATCCGGCCAGGCCAAATCGCGTCGAACCGGCGATCCCACGGTGTCAGGCGACGATCACCAGCCTAGCCGCGGTTGGAGCGAAGAGCCATGAGAATCAGCCGGGTTGTCGTCACCTTTGATATCGCCCCGTCACGCGCCCGGCCACTTAGCGACGCCCTGCAAGTCCTCGACGGTGGCGGGAACGTCAACGTCCGCATCGAAGCCACCGATGGCATCAACGACGTCGTCACCGGGACCTCCTCGACCGGTTTCGGTCGCCTCCGAAGTGCACCGGCAATCCTCGCCAAGATCCTTGAGGAAGAACTCGCTCCCGAGATCATCGGGCAGGATCCTTTCCAGGTGAGAAAGATCCGGGACATCCTCTGGCGCCTCACGGACTACCACGGGTCGACCGGCTTGACCCTCCTAGCCATCGCGGCGCTAGATGTCGCGCTCTGGGACCTGATGGGCCACGCCGTGGGTCAACCCGTATGGCGGCTGCTCGGAGCCGCTCGCGACCGCATGCCCGCCTACGCGATGGTCGGATGGCTGAACTTCTCCGTCGAGGAACTCAAGCCCATCGCAGAGAAGGCGATGGCGCAGGGTTTCACCGGGGTCAAGGTGAAGGTCGGATGCGCCACGCTTGAGGAAGACGTCGCCAGAATTACGGCGGTCAGATCAATCATCGGCCACGACCGGAGGCTGATGGTCGATGCGAACCAGATCTTCGATGTATCGGAAGCGATCCGGCGCGGACGCGTGTACCAGGAACTTCGTTGCTTCTGGTTCGAGGAACCGCTTCGCGCCGACAATCACGCGCACCTTGCCGAACTCAGGTCGACCCTTGATATCCGAATCGCAAGCGGCGAGAACGATTTTGGCAAGCGCCAATTCCGCGACCTCTTCGAACGTCGGGCGGTCGACATCGTGCAACCAGACATCCGTAGAGCTGGCGGCGCAACCGAGTGCCTGGAAATCGCCGCAATGGCCGATGCGTTCGATGTTGCGTACGCCTCCCACGGCGGGGGCCCGCACTTGCACCTCCTTGCAGCGATGCCAAACGCGATCTACATGGAAAGCGGTTTCCTGCCTGACGGCTCGGCCCTCGAAGACGGATGCATCCGCATGCCCGAGGGTCCGGGGTTCAGCAAGCCTTCGTGGGGGCACTGACGCAGACCAATTCGCATTCTCGCACTGTGATCGACCGGCGAGCGATCCGTGTTACCGGCTTTTGCAGTCGACCACGCACGGTCCGCTATCGGTTCACGGTTCCGGTATCGTCGCGCCATGATCAAGCCTGCCCCCACCGAACCGCCTGACGACGATGAACTGGCCGGCGCACGCGCCGAAATGCAGTTTGCCTGGGACGCGACACGGACCGCCGAACTGGAGACGCAGCGCGCATGGTCCGAGTACAACCGGACATGGGATGCGCACAATCACGCCGAGACCGACGAAGCGCGCGCACGGACTACCTTNNTTGCTCGTGAGAACTTCGATGCCATCGTCGAGGTTCGTCGCTCCCGCACAGAATTCGAACTGGCGAGCGTCGACATGCCTGAATACAAGGCGTGGCTTCGGGCCCGCGTGGAGCTCGAGCGGACCCGAATGGAATGGGAACGGGCAAGCGAGGGTGAACCCGAATACGAGGCTTGGCGTGACGCCGTCGCCGCGCAACGGAAGATCAAGGCAAAGTCTGCCCCACCGCCGAGCGCACGCTAACCGTGGAGGTAACACCACACACCTCCGCCATGTCCGAAAATGCCTGCGCCGGACCCCGTCACACACCGATGCACGGGGTCGGCGATAGTTGCGCGCGCTGTTCCGATGCCGTTTCCCACGAACTTCCCAGCTTTCCCGTATGAGACGTCAGCCCCGCACCTCAGGCTGGCGAGGCCGTGACGGCCCACGGCCGAACCGTCCAGTCCCCCGAACTAAGCCGATTGGCGGAAGTGACGGCGCACAACCCAACCGAATGGGTGAACCAATCGGCGTGCGTTATGTCATCTTCCCCATCCACATCGGTTCACCGTCTCGCAGATCCTCAGTGACTTCCTCCCGTACTACTGCGCGTGTCGTGAACCCGTGTTCCGCAGTCCGGTGCCTCGACGCCAAACCGAGCCGATGATCGCTCTCGGAGACCCTCTCGTCGGCGGGCAACCCTTGCGCAGCGTGGCCAATGGGATCGAACTCCTTGCAANNACCTCCTGCCAGACCGCGCACCCCACTGCCCGGCTATCCTGAAAAAGTCACCGCCGCAGGTGACACCAGGAAGTGGGAGAAGGCATGAAGATCACCGACCTCAAGATGTTGCCGACCAAGGTGGGCTACCGGCACCAACTCATCATCAAGATCGAGACCGACGAGGGCATTCACGGTTGGGGGGAGTCTGGCCTCTCGTTCCGAGAACTGGCAGTCATGGGCGCACTCCGGCATTACCGGGAACTGATCATCGGGAAGAACCCATTCAACATCGGTGCCATCTGGCAGGACCTCTACCGGAGCCAGTACTTCGAAGGCGGACGCGTCCTCACCGCAGCCATCTCCGCAATCGATATCGCCCTCCATGACATCAAGGGCAAGGCGCTTGGGGTGCCGGTCTACCAGTTGCTCGGGGGCAAGCATCGCGATTGGTGCCACATGTTCGCCACGACCCAGGCGCCGATGGGGCCACGCCTGATCGAACAGGCCCAGATGCTCATGTCTCAGGGGTGGAACATCATCCGGACCGGCATGCATGCACCCCATGAGGTAAATGAGGCCGGTGAAGGGGTCTTTGAACCGTGGGAGAGCATCGGTCCAACCGCCCACTGGCTCAACAAGCTCCGTGAGGCATTGGGTTCGCAGGCCGTCCTTGGCATCGACTACCACCACCGGCTGTCGGTCGCCGAGGCGGCGTCCTTCTGCCAGAAACTCGGCCGGGACACGCTCGATTTCCTCGAGGAACCGATCCGGGACGAGACCCCGGAGGCATACGAGGCATTGCGCAAGATGACCCATGTCCCGTTCGCCATCGGCGAGGAGTTCGCCTCCAAATGGCAGTTCCTGCCCTACATTGAACGCGGGATCACCAACTTCGTGCGGCTTGATGTCTGCAATGTCGGTGGCCTGACAGAGTCGATGAAGGTGGCCGGGTGGGCCGAGGCGCACTACATCGACCTCATGCCTCACAACCCGCTCGGGCCAATCTGCCTTGCCGCAACCGCGCATCTTGCCGCTGCAGTGACAAACTTCGCCTCACTCGAAATCCGCGAGTCGCCATCCGAGAAGACTGGCTTCTACGACGAACGGCTCTTCCCGATCCAGCATGAGCGTGTTGGCCCACGCCTGATCGTCTCCGACCGTCCCGGCCTCGGTGTCGAGTTCGACGAGAATGCCGGCGCACATTCGGAATTCGTTCCCGACCTTACCCACGAACGCACCCACTATCTGCGTCGCCGTGACGGGTCGATCACCAACTGGTAGGGCGCGCCTATCCAACTGGTCGGCAACCCGGGCAAGCCACTGTGCGCGCCCCCGGGTTGCCGTCGCCTGATCATTCGTGGTCGCGCGAAGTCACCCAACCAAGATCAAACCGGGCCAGTACGAGCCGTTCGTACGGACGTATTGACCCGGTCTCGTACATGCACAGGATCGAACCGCCTCCGGTCACCGCAAGGTCGCAGTACGCCGCCGGTTCGGATTCGATGACGCGGGACGCCACCCAACTCCGTGCACCGTCCAGACTCAGGCGGACGGTCAAGGTGTCACGCGTCCCACTCGCCGGGTTCGCGAACAACACGGCATCTCCAAGCGCGTGGCCATCAACTTGCCTGTCAACGTCTGTCCCGGGGATCGAGATCGCCGAGGCCTGACAGGTCGGCTCAGGCAAGGCGTCGTCTGCAGCAGCCGGACCGAAGGTCAGACCTCCGTCAAGACTGCGTGCAACGATCCGCCGACCACGGCGCGCCTCATCCCGGCAATTCAGGTACACAACGCCGTCGGCAGTTTCAACGGCAACACTCTCGTTGGTACCTTCGGCGTCGACGGTTCCACCGATGCGCCACGTCGCACCGTGATCATCCGAGATGATGACGTGTGAGTGCCTTGCCTCGGAACCGTCGCGTGGATCACGACTGCGGTGATCGCACGGGATGAGAAGCCGCCCAGATCTCAACTGTATTCCGTGGCAGGGACCGGTCGCGTACCACGTCCACTCGGGTCGCTTCACACCGGAAGTGACCTCCACCGGAACGGCCCACGTAATGCCGTCGTCATCGCTGGATGTGACCCAAACCGTCCGTGAATGAAGCCCCTTTCGGATGTCGTCTTCATGGGCGTCGGCCCGGCTGCGGGTTGTGAGAAGCCACACGGTCCCTGTCGAGCGGTCCACGACCGGGGCGGGATTGCCGCAGGTCATCCCGTTCCGCGCATCCACGACCTGCGACGGCGACCATGACATCCCACCGTCAACACTGCGCCGCAGCAGAAGGTCGATCTCCCCAGCATCCCCAGACCCATGCCGGCGACCCTCGCAGAACGCCAGGATGGTGCCGGCCGTCGTGATGGCAAGCGCGGGAATCCGGTAGGTGTGATACCCGCCGGTCCCACCGTTCCAGAGATCCTGAGTGTGGATACGTGTGGTCATGAGTCAGCCCCTTGCGGTCCAGATCACGAGGCAAACAGAGACCGTGCGAATGCCAAGTCCTCGCCCACAAGCCGGACCAGGTCAGTGTCATCGGTGTACTCGGCCGGAAGGCACACGGGCGCGTCATATCCCCGTTGCCTGACCAATTGCACGACGTCGGGCCATGGCGCCAGTCCGCATCGGCCAGCGGTCCAATATGGTGCAAACCTCGCGACCGATGCCTCGGGCCCATTGACCTGCTTCCAGATTGCGTTCTTGAGGTTAAGGAGGCGGAGGTAGGGCCAGATGATGTCAACCGCGTGTTCGGGGATCTCGCCGTTCAGGGCGGTGTGCGCCGGGTCCCAGACCGCGCATATCTGATCAGGATCGAATGGCCGGACCAGTTCGCGAAGTCCTAGGGCATGCGAGATGTCGTGCTGACTGTGGTTCTGCACGCCGAGCGAAATCCCAGATGCAGCCAAACGGGGCACAGCCGTTTCGAATTGCCGTTGAAGATCGGAAATCCGTTCAAGGTAGCCAACGCCCCGGGGCATCCCGACACAGACGCGCATCAGTCGCGCGCCACTCGCGGCGCACGCTTCGATCATGTAGTCGGTCAACGCCTCTGAGAATGACGGCGCAACGGTATCAATCACCACACCAGCATCCGCAAGCGCGCGGACTGCCTTGGGTAGCAATGTGCCGACCGCATCTGGTGTGACCTGGAAACCCGGACGGATCGGGAGTTCGACACCCCAGAACCCGAGGGATGAGACCGTTTCCGCGAGTTCGGATAGGGACAGGTCACGCCATGGCTTCGTAAAGACTGTGAATCGAGTGTCAGACATCTTACTATTCCTTGACACGCGCGTCACGTGTCTAACTTGCTATCCAGCCGGCTACGCCATCGTGCCCAGGCGTTCGGCGAGGATTTCGTGCCGCAAGGGTTCACCCCGGACGAACCGGGTGATCTCATCGGCCATGACCTCACCCATGCGCGAACGTGCCTCCCATGACGCACCCGCAATGTGAGGTGTCAGGAACACGTTTGGAAGCGTTCGAAACGGATCATCGGGCGCCAATGGTTCGCGAGGGTAGACGTCAAGGGCCGCGCGGATCCGACCCGATCGCAGTTCGGTCAACAAGGCATCCTGGTCGATTGCCCCGGCGCGTGCCGAGTTGACCAATAGGGCACCGCTACGGAGGCGTGCGAGTTGTGGCGCCCCCACCAACCGGTCGGTCTCCGGTGTGGTTGGGACGTGGTTTGAAAGCACGTCGGCCCACGCGCACAAGTCATCGATTGCCGCAACCTTCCGCACCCCAAGTGACGACGCCGCTTCGTCAGACAGGTACGGATCGTAGACCCCAATCTCACACCCGAATGGTGGGAGCAAGCGAAGGAATGCCCGCGCAGTCTGGCTCATCCCGATCAGGCCGACCCGCTTCCCCGCAAGTTCGTTTCCGTGCCCCTCATGCGACGACTTCCACGCACCGGCACGCATGCTCTCGTGGAATGACATCGCCAGACGCAAACCGGTAAGTGTCGCCATCAGGCACCACTCGCCGACCGCCGCTGCAATCACGACCGCGCCGTGCGTGACCCTGATGTGTCGCGCAAACACCTCAGGAGTGACAAACCCCTTGACCGTGCCGGCACCGTGGGCGATCAATCGCAACCCGGGTAATGTGTCAAGCAATATGTTGTCAAAGTTTGGCATCCCCCATGTTCCGAGGACGATGGATACATCGTTTCGTTCGACCCGCCACGTGTCGGGGTTCCGGGAGGAAGCATCTTCGGAGAGCCAGCGGATCGAGGCAACCGCTTCAATCCGGGCCACGGTGGCCGGATGGAAGAGTTGTTCACGGAGAACCCCGTTGACCAGGCA
>DDYL01000137.1 GCA_002347925.1 Chloroflexi bacterium UBA2235
CCCGGATCCACTGGCCGACGAGCACTTCATGCGACTTGCTCTCCTTTCAGGAGAGGCGGCATCCATTGCAGGCGACATGCCGGTAGGTGCGATCGCGGTTCGGAACGGTGAGGTGATTGCGAGCACCTTCAATACGAAAGAGGCAACCGGCGACCCGACTGCCCACGCGGAGATGCTGGCGTTGCGTGCTGCCTCGAGTGCACTAGGTCGGTGGCGTTTGCCGGATGTGACGCTTTACTCCACGCTGGAACCGTGCATGATGTGTGCCGGAGCAATTGTTCTGGCGCGGATCGGCCGGTTGGTCTTTGCCACGCGTGATCCCCGAACGGGCGCGGCGGGCAGCGTCTTTGATGTTCTTGATCACCCGATGTTGAACCATCGTGTCTCGGTCACCGAGGGAATCCTCGCGGAAGAGGCTGCAGACCGGCTCCGCATGTTCGCTCGCGCCCTGCGCATCCGCGAGGCTCGCTCGACCAAATTGCGGGACAGGTGACAGGATGGCGGGCCGGTTGGCGATACGCGGAGGGAACGCCCAGATGCGGGCGATTCGGTACCATTGCCGGGCACCCGGTTGACGGGGGTACGTGGTCGCCCGGAGGGGTGTCTGAGTGGTTGAAAGAGCTCGTCTCGAAAACGAGTGGGTGTCACAGCCTCGTGGGTTCGAATCCCACCCCCTCCGCCGGACGTTTCGCGTACACCGAGTCGGTGCACCGCCGGTGTTCCGGCGGGTCTGGAATGCCCCAAGTCTAGTGTGACCGGGCAGGCGCCAGACGCTACGGAGGGATCGCATAGTTGGTCTAGTGCGCGCGCTTGGAAAGCGCGTATACCGCAAGGTATCGAGAGTTCGAATCTCTCTCCCTCCGCCCCACTTCGTTTTTTGCTGGTTGTGAGTACGTTTGGAACCGAACCAAACTACCGTTTGACGATCGAAGTACTGCCTGAAGCGGTCAGCCGGGCGTCATTTATTGCGATTGCACCAGTGCCGGGGTAGACTCGTCATGATCGTGCTAGGCGGGGAGCTAGCGGTGCCCTGTACCCGCAATCCGCTATAGCGGGGCTGAATTCCCTCTCCCGGCGCTGACGTGTGTGTGTGTGGTCCATTGGATCGACGTTGATGGTTGGGTCTTGCGCGGCAGGTCCCCGTGAACCCCGTGAGGTCCGGAAGGAAGCAGCGGTAAACGGAGTGGCCTGGGTGCCGCAAGGGCGCCTGGCCTGAGTAGGTCCACGGTTCTACGCGTACATTCGGAACGTCAAAAGAGGGTGCACGATTGCTTTCATTCGCGGGGCCGCATTCTTGATGATGAGTGGCAGGGCCCACGTTTCGAGCGGAGATGGCGAGTTTCGCCCTGCTTTCACGGGCCAAGTCATACGAGACTTAACCGGACAACCGGAACGGAGTGCCCGTGGCGCAGACAACCCTCTACAACAAGTGGCGACCACGAACATTCGCAGATGCAAATGACCTGCCGCTGGTGGGACAGGAAGCAATTGGTCGGACCCTGAGGCAAGCCATTGTCCGGAACCAGATTGCACACGCCTACCTTTTCTGTGGCCCGCGAGGCACCGGGAAGACGTCGGCGGCCAGGATTTTCGCCCGGGCGGTCAATTGCCAGCGGGGCCTCCAAGGTGAGCCGTGCAACCAGTGCGGGAACTGTACGGCGCTGCTAGACGGTCGGCAGTTGGACTTGCTGATCGAAATTGACGCTGCGTCGAACCGTGGAGTTGACGATGCCCGCCTGCTCCGGGAGCGACTGCTTCAGCGTCCCGGCGGTGACGGCCTGACTGGTCGGTACAAGGTCTACATCATCGACGAAGTTCACATGCTCACCAAGGAAGCCTTCAACACGCTTCTCAAGAGCCTTGAGGAACCTCCCCCGCACGTCATCTTCATTTTGGCGACCACTGATCCACAGGAGGTCTTGCCGACCATCCTTTCGCGGTGCCAGAGGTTTGACTTCCGGTCGGTTGCCCTTGAAAAACTGGTGGGGCACCTTGAGCACGTGGCCACGGTGGAAGGGTTTGCCGTCGAACCGCGTGCTCTGGAGGCGTTGGCACGGGCGGCGCGAGGTGGATTGCGGGACGCGATCAGCCTGCTTGATCAAGCAATGGCGTTCGGCGGTGAGTCTGGCCTCGATGGCGAGCGACGAATATCGACATCCCAAGTTGACGCGATGCTAGGGATTTCGCGGCTTGATGCAGTCACTCAAGTGGCGCGTGCCTTGGGTGACCAGGATCTGGCTTCGGCACTACGCGCCAGCCATCGGGCCCTGAACGGCGGCGCGGATGTGCGGGCTTTCAATCGGCAAGTTGTCGACTTCCTGCGCGGCGTAATGCTTACCCTGGGTGGTGCCCCGGAAACGCTCGAGGTGGATGTCGAGACCAGGGACGCGATCGGCCAAGTTTCCCGGACTTTCACACTGGGGAGGGTCATTCGGGCGGTCAAGGGGCTTTCAGGACTTGACGCGTCGCTCCGAACCCGAACGGTCGACGCGACCTTGGTGTTCGAGGTTGCGCTTGCCGAAGCGATTGAGACACCTGCGGGGGCACCTGCAAGCTCTCCTCCCTCGCAGCCTCCGAACCAGCGCGTCGCTCAACGGGCCGACCCTGCTTCTTCCGACATACGCCCGGANNCCGGAGAGAACGCGACCACCCTGGTTGTCGTGGATCGTCGTGAACCAGCCGCGGGTCCGCCGCCACATTTGGGACCGGGTGCGGCCGTTGATGCCGACCCTGCCATCGGGCCCCATGACGATGCGCAGGCTGACCAGCGTAGGACCCTGGGCGCGGTGCCCGAGGATGCAGTCCAGTCTCCGCAGCAGGTGGAAGTGGCGCCCGTGACGCGATCAGCGTCGCCGGGTCTATGGCCAACCGCTCCCCAATCTGCTGCAAACGTGGCTGCCCCCGTGCGTCGTGCGCGTCCGACTGTCAAGACGATCGGGTTGACTGATGTTGTCTCGCAGTGGGGATCGGTGATTGCCCAAATTCGTGATGATGGGATGGTTCCGCTGATGGGCGTTCTTCAGGGGACGAGTCCGATTGCGGTGGAACCTGAAAACCTTGTCATCGTTTCGTGCGGGTCTGCGTTTGCCATGCAGAAGCTCAGTGACACGACAAACACACTTGGGATTGAGCGCGCGCTGTCTCGCGTGATGGGGGTTCCCATGAGAATCCGGGTGGTCGTTGGGGATGGGACCAATGATGGGGCGGAAGCGCGTCGCGGACCGTCCGGTCCCGATCCGTTTGCGTCGCGGGCGGTACGGATGCTCGGTGGACGGGCACTGAATAGCGACGAGGTGACTGATCTCGATCGTCGTCCGACGTTACCCTTTGACAGCTGGACCTGAGTACCTCTGGTTCACATAACGAAGTTCGCGAATTGGAGTTGACTCAATGGGCATGGGCATGATGCAGAAGATGCAGCGCGAGATGATGAAGATCCAGGAGGAGCTTGCCAAGCAGGAGGTGACCGGTTCGGCGGGTGGCGGGGCGGTTCGCGTCCGAGTTTCTGGCCAGCTTGATCTTCTTGGGGTCGAGATCGATAGGGAAGTTGTCGACCCAGATGACGTGGACATGCTTCAGGATCTGGTGACGGCGGCTGTCAAGGAAGCGTTCGCCAAGGCAAAGGACCTGCAGGCTAAGCGCTTGAGTGCACTCACTGGTGGGATGAAGATCCCGGGACTGACATAGTTCCGTGGAGATTTTCTTGGATCCTGAAGCGGTAGCGGTTTCATGTCCGCGTTAATGGCGGAGCCAATCGCGAGGGCAATCGAAGCGTTCGGGCGGATGCCCGGGATTGGCCCGAAGACTGCGCAACGCCTCGCGTTCTATCTTCTCCGGCAGCCACGGACTGAATCTGAGGCGTTGTCCCGTGCAGTGATCGAACTCAAGGACCTAATCCGGGAGTGCTCGAGCTGTTTCAACCTTTCCGAGACCGATCCTTGTGGCATCTGTGCAAACGAAGGCAGAGACCGGACTGCGGTTTGCGTGGTTGAGGAGCCGTTGGACATTGTCGCGCTCGAGAAGACCGCAACGTTCAAGGGCCTCTACCATGTTTTGCACGGCTCGTTCTCTCCGATGGAGGGGGTCCTTGAAGATGATCTCCGCATACGCGAACTTGTCCAACGGGTTGATGCGGGCTCAATAGAGGAAGTCATTGTGGCGACCAATGCGACCGTTGAAGGCGAGGCGACCGCGAACCTTGTTCGTGCGCGCCTTCGGCACCTGAGCGCAGTTCGTGTCACTCGGCTGGCGCAGGGGCTGCCGATCGGGTCAGATATTGAGTATGCGGACGACTACACACTGACCCGAGCACTCCAGAACCGGACGCGATTGTAGTCTGAACCGTCTGGTCTGGGCACCTGCGACCTCGCCCAGTGGGGCATCGGTTGCTATACTCCTATGCCTGTGGGGGCCATTAGCTCAGGTGGTTAGAGCGCAGTCCTGATAAGACTGAGGTCCGTGGTTCAAGTCCACGATGGCCCACCCCTGTCCCTCTCCTGCGTTGGTTTGTCGCAGGCACAATTCCCCTGGGTGGTCGGCGAATTTCCAGGCGTTCACCCGAAGGCGGAATAGTTTTGTTCCCCCAACTACACTGGAGTGTGTGCTTGTTTTTCGAGCCACCAGTAGGTTGAGGCGGCGGGCGAAAACTCCGAGCTGAGGTCCGCGATGAGGGTCAGGCCGTATTCCGAGGCGTATTCGCGTACCACATCTGGAGGCCAGAACCGGACGGGGAAGCGGTCGTGATACCGGTGAAGGTGTGGCGCCTTTATGAGCGTTTCTTCATCGAATGTGAATCCCGTGCCGGGCTCGGTCTGGGCTTCAAGCGGGTCTCGGGTTATCCGAACGATGCGAAACACTTCCTTCGTGTCAGCGGTGAAGCTTTCAAAGACCGATGGATCAGGCAAGTCGATGAGCAGAAGGCCCCCAGGCTTTAGCGCGTCGCTCATTGCCTTCAGGGCTGCACGAAGTTCCGGGACCGTTGTGACATAAATCAGCACGGTGAACACACACAGGGCCACGTCGAATTCGCCCCGCCCGGTAAACGACTGGATATCAATTTGTTCGGTTGTGATTGCGATGGGGTCCGCTTCTCGGGCTGATTTCGCAACGAGTTGGGAGAGCATCGGTCCGGAAGGCTCGACGGCGTGAATGCGAAAGCCCAAGCGCGCCAACGGGATGGCAAGTCGGCCTGTACCCGCGCCGAAGTCAACAATGCGTGCACCCGCGGGCGCTTTGGTGAGGACGGTGTTCAGGGTGGCTTCGGTGAGCCAAGCAAACGTGTCACCGAAGCAGGCATCGTAGACAACGTCGTACCACTCTGCCCACGTGTCGTGAGGTCGTGTAGGAGGGGGTGGGACCGCCTTGCCCTGTGAATTCTCGGGTGCCGACATTTGGGTTCCGTTCGGTGTCGGCTGAGTTGCACTGCCGGTACTGGATGGACGAGGGTCGCCACGCTTGGACGGGGGACCGACGAGTTGAACTCACGCCGACGCTACGGCAAACCCGGTTGCCGCAACGCAACTACTGGGTGATGCCACGGAGCAAACACTCCTTGGCGAATGCGGGCCGATAGGCTCAAACTGGCGTCCCGTGTATTTGACGCCACCACTCCGCCCCATGCGGTGCGCAGCCATGCGAAGCCGTTCGGCGCGAATGGTCAGAGACTTTGCCCCGCCCAAGGGTGCGGCTGAGACGCGGCCCCACTCAACGGTCCCGCAGACGTGATTGGCGTGAAGTTACTGCGGGTGCCGTGTCGTCAGGCTTCTGCCTCTGGCGGCTGGAATCCGATCATGTCGGTGAGGATTGCACCAGTAAGGATGGCGCCTTCCATGTTCGCGCCGGTCAGGATGGACCCCGTCAAGTCTGCGTCGGTCAGATTTGCACCTGCAAGCTCTCCGTACGTCATGTTAACGTAACGGAGGCGAGCTCGCGTCAGGTTGGCACCCGTCAGGTATACGCCATAAAGCATTCCTGAGGACAGGTTTGCGCCTTCCAGGTTCGCGCCCTCGAAGTGGCAGTAGGACGCATCCACGCCGCGGAGGTCCTTGCCAGACAGATCCTTGCCTCGCATGTCTTGGTGTGAGTAGTTCTCGGCCATGGCGACAGGATACTCCAACTTCGGTCATGTTGAGAACTTCGGGATGGTGACGCCAGTACCGTGGTGCGGGTGGTTTGTCGTACACTTCACCCGTTCGGCGGGACCTTACGAAGGTCAGCCCGGACAAACTAGGTTGGGGATGTAGCTCAACTGGGAGAGCATCTGCTTTGCA
>DDYL01000048.1 GCA_002347925.1 Chloroflexi bacterium UBA2235
TTGCTACGGGAAGATACGTCCCAACCCTCGGGTGGCGACGTCTGGGCAACGCATCACTAGCCGAGTGTGCTCTCGCGCGCTACGGGGCGCATGGGATCACAATCCAGGCCTTTGATGGCACGGTATCGGGACGGATTGGAACCGCACTCAGCGCGCTTGAAGGTGCCCTGCTCGCCCGATTGGGACTCTCCACCGAAGACCGCTAGGCTCGGCACAGTCTCCATCTTCAACTGGAACCGGATCAACGCGACACCCATTACGTTCCGTGGTGCCGTCAGGAGTCGCGTGGCATCCCCGACGGCGCCTACGTGTAGCCGCCATGAACGCGTTCGACGTCCAGGATGTCCCGTAGGTGGTCACCGGCCGCACGGACTTTCCAGAAGAGTTCACTATCCAGGTGTTCAAGCATTCCGTACGCGCCAATGCCAACCGCGAGGGTATGGACGCGTCCCAGAAGCTTCTCAGCCTCGGTAATCGCGATCAGCATGTCGCCAAGTGCGCGGTACACCTCAGGGTCATCAAGGGGCAGCAAATCGTCATCGGACACCGCAGGAGCATAGCGGATGCCGCGCCGCGTTCGCGGCACTGCGGCCAAAAAGACGCTAAAATGCGGCCTACCAATTCTCGCGGCATGTGAGCGGCCATCAGAGTACCGCGCATCTTCCCCGGGGTCGGTTCCATCAATTTTTCTGTGGGGACGGTTCCAGTCATGCCAGAGATCGGTCGTGCCGAAGAACTCGAACGTGTCACCTTGGACCTGTCCCGATCCGAACTGGATGACCTGATCATTCACGTGAGGACCGGTACCCGTCTCCGACCGGGACAACCTCGTCAACAGCGCCTGCTTGCCAAATTGAGGGGCTTCGGACCATCACAAACCAATGCCGATGACGAACCAGATACGGCCGTCTGCCCACTCGAACGCGACACACCCGATGACGTGGGGTGGCTTGCCGGATGGGTGCACGGCCGTCTGCACGAACTGACCGATGGTGATGACCGTGCCGTCGTGTGGAAGCAAGCGCACCTCGTGCGTTTCCTCCTCGGCCGGATGCACGACTACTTTGCCGAGCAGGACCAACAGACCCTTGCAGTCTCTGCCTTCATGGCCGAAGGACAGGTTGCGCACATCGCACGCTACTTGGAGCACGCCGCCTCATGCGATGCCGATGAACTTCGTGGGAGTCGCCGCGCCTGACCACAAAGGTCGGGACGCCGTCCCACTTCCCGCCCCGGCAACCCTTCGGCAGACCCATGTCCCCGAGGTTGCCAGGTGCGCGTGGGGGTCAGGATTGGGGGTCTGGCGTTCCCCAGTCCTGACCTTCACCTTCCTTCCCGCCGGGACGGATCAGTAGCCCCCGTGCTTGTCCACAACGTTGTGCAGTGGCTGTCCCGAGACAAACCGCTTGACGTTCTCGAGAAGCACCTCGTAACGCCGGTCCTCCTCGTGTGAGCCAACTCCTGCCGTGTGAGGGGTCAGGATCACGTTGGGCATTCCCCAAAGTGGATGGTCGGAAACCAGTGGTTCAACCTCGAACACATCAAGGGCCGCGCCGGCAAGATGACCCGACTCGAGTGCCTGAACCAAGGGGTCCAGCAAGACAACACGTCCCCGGCCGATGTTGATGAAGTACGCACCTTGTTTCATCCGTGAAAACCGTTCGGCGTTGAACAGGCCACGGGTCTCGGGTGTCTCAGGTGCGCAGACCACCACGAAATCACTCTCGGCAAGCAGGTCATCCAGACGGTCAGGCCCCCACAACGCATCCACCTCAGGCGGACATTCGGTGCGCCGAGGATCCGTCGCGATGATCCGCATGCCGTGCGGACGCGCGCGCCGGGCGACCCCGGCACCAATTCCTCCCAGACCGACAATGCCCAACGTCATGCGGGGCAGGTCCAGAACCTTGACCTCGTCAAAGGCCCATCGTCGTTCGAGTTGACGCCGGATCATCGAATGAAGGTCCCGGGCAAAGCACAGGATGTAGCCCAGAACCTGATCCGGGATCATGTCGTGGAAGATGCCACGCATGTTGGTCACGACTACCGGATGGGCCTGCAACTCCGGGAAGAAATAGCGTTCCAGACCGGCCATGGGGGTCTGGATCCACTGAAGATTCCGGGCAGCCGCAAGGATGCGAGGGGACATCGCACCAAAGAACGCATCCGCCGTGGCCACCAACGCAACCGCCTCATCCTCTACAGACGTGGTCTCGACAGTAATGTCGGGAACATCGGTGCGAAGGCGCGGTGCCCAACGAGGGCCATCTGGCCCATACAGGACTATCTGCACGGCAATCTCCTTGAAGGTTGGTCAGGCGTGCAGGCGACGTTCGAAGAACTCGACCGGATTGCCCTCTGGATCCGCAACAAAGCAGAGTTTCGCAGTAGCCTTCGGCCACTCCATCGACAACGGGCCTGCGGTGATCGCCACTCCATGCGCGGTCAGGTATGCAACCCAAGCATCAAGGTCTGGAACAAGCAGTGCAAGATGTTGGATACCTGCGTGGTTTCCCGCCGGTCGCATCGGTTCGTAGTTCGGGTTCCCGATAAGTTCGATGTATCCCGCTTCTCCCATCTCAAGCAGGACAAGCGTATTGCCTGAGCCGGCGATGACACGGTCGAACTCGGGCAGGCCGATCAGGTCACGGTAGAACGCCAAGGCAGCGTCAAGATCACGAACGCGGATCCCGACATGTTCGGTCTTGAGAACGGGGGGAGGGCCACCCTGAGCCATCGTCATTGTCTCCTCGTCGCATCACGATCAGCGTGAAGCGCACGGTGAGGGTACCCGGCATCCGGACAGGCGAGACAAAAAAAGCCGGGTTCCACATACTGGAACCCGGCGACTTTCTTCGGCTGAGAACTGAAGTCTCAGTCGCGTGTTGGAATGGTCCGGGCCACCCGGCGTCGCACCAAAGCGAGAACCAGTCCGAAGCCAATACCGGCACCGGCATAGGGGAGGTAGGTGAGTGGGTCGGGCCCGGACCAAACCGATCCGTCACCGGTATTCGGCATGCCCTTCGGCAGGACCGATGGCCCGGAAGCACCCGTGCCTCGTGAAACCGCTTCCGAAGCACCCCCCACCACCGCACCCGACGGCGGCTTTGAACCCTGTGCCTGTGGTGCCGGTCCGGCGGGACGCGTTGCCGGAACCATCTGGACCGGTGCTACCGCAATCGCGATTGGTCGCGAACCGACGTTCACGATCTTGGACTGTTCCAGACGAGCCATGTCGATCACCGAGACGGTGTTGTCCTGGTTGTTCGCCACATACCCGAAAGCACCGTCCGGTCCAATCGCGATACCCACCGGTCGCTTGCCAACCGCAATCGTGGCAACCGCCTTCCGTGAAGCCGGATCGACGACCGTGACATCATTCGAGATGCTGTTGCTGACGAAAATCCGCCCATCGGGTGCAATCGTCAACCCGAGCGGGGTCAGCCCAACGGGTACCGACGCGGCAATCTTTCCCGAACCGGTCTCGACGATTGCCAGTGAATTTGTCTCAGGAACAACGGCGTAGAGGGTGCCACCGTCGGACGTCAGTGCCATGGCAACCACTGGATTGCCCATTGGGATTGGAGCACCGACCCGGTCGCCATCGTCAACTGGATAGACGTTGGAATTGCCTTCGAGTGCGACGTAGGCCCGGCTGCCTGACCGGTTCGCAACGAGGGCGATCGGCTTGCCGGGAACCTGAACGGCCTTCACCCGGGCACCCACCGCGTCGATGGTCACGATCTCACTACCCGGACCTTCGGCGACCATCGAAAATGTCGCATCGGCCGGAGCGACGACCGCTTCAGGTGCCTTGCCAACCCGCGTCGTGTTCGAAACCTGGTAGTAGTCGCGGTCAATCGCCGAGACTGTCCCATTCCCACTGTTCGCGACGAACGCGATACGTCCGTCCGGCGTAACGGCAACCCCACGAGGCGCAGGACCAACGGGCACGGTCACAAGGACCGTATTGCCAACATGTTCGATGACCGAGACAGAACCCGATCCTTCATTGGCCACATAGACCGTGCCAACGCCATTCGCTCCTGCCGGCAAAACCGGGAGACCAGCCGCTGCCAGGCCGGCAACTGCAGCCAGCACCATTCCGGCACGCGTGATCTGTGCCCGCACAAAGCGTCCGTTTCGCGCCACGGTCTTCCTCCACCGATGAACCGAATTAGCGGGTCACCGAGCTACTTCAGGATACCTGCGAAAGCAATGCACTCAAAGGTGCGTTGGGATCGCCGGTATCTATTGGAGCGGGCGACCCAGTCGCACGCGCCTGTTGGGCATCAAGTTCGTACAAGAACACCAGAAGTTCGGCAATCGCCGTGTATAAGGCTGGCGGTATTGCCTGACCGACCTCGAGATGGGAAAGGGCCATGGCGAGTGCCGGATCATGCTCGACAGGAACACCATTCGCCTCGGCCATCGCCACGATTTCGTCGGCCAGGAACCCCCGACCGGACGCGGCAATCACCGGGGCCTCGGCGCGACCATTCGCACCCGGGGTCCACGGTAGCCCTCCGCGCAACGCAACCGCGACTTTTCTCATTGAATCGCTGTCTTACTCATCCTATGGTCGGCAGAAACGTGAACCTCTGCAGTGGCATCAGGCCTCGCCACGCACATTCCGGAAACTCGCCGTCACTTACAAGCCCATGTCAACCCGGCGGACCACGGCACGTCCGGCATCAGACGGCGCAACCATGAGCGGCCGGTAGTCCAGTCCTTCCACGGAAAAGCCTGCACCTCGAAGCCGGTCAAGCAAACCATCACCATTCTGTTGCAGAAGTGCGTAGGTGTCCTCACGATCGGCAGTCAACCGGCAGCGCAAGCTAGTGCCAATGATCCGGATGTCGGCACCGACGCGACCGAGAGATTCCATATCGAGCCGCATCCGGGCGTGCAATCCCGTGCTCGACTCTTCCTGTCCATCCTGGCGACGCCCGCCATCCCGCCAAACTGCCAACTCAAGCGTAGTCAACTGTCCAGCGAATGCCAACGGAATGGAGAAATTCAGCGCATCACCCGGAGCTGGGATCGGGATATTGGTCGGAAACGCAGCCGGAGTGCCATCTGGTCGCACGCCTGCGGTGGTGGAGGCCGGCGTGCCGGTGGTGCCCGCCGGAGATTGCCCAGTTGATGGTTGGGCATCCCAGCCACCACGCGAGAGCGTCGCCGAGTTTCCGAGTTGCTGGTATTCCAGCCGGTCATGAAGGACACGGGCAAGCATCGCCGCGGGCGTGCCTCCCCCACGGTCCGGGGTTCCCGCAGTCTGCCCCGCAAGCGTCTGCGGGTTAGGAGGCGGGCTTGCCATCGTTGAGGACGTCGGCCCCGGTGCCGTCGGCAAGCTTGAAGCGCCACTGCCCCCAAGCATCGTCAGCAGGGCACCAAGCACCGTCCGCGCATCCGCACCCGCGGTTGCCCATGTCCCAACACCGATCGGGATTGCACCCATCATCGCGATTGGCAAGGCTGGCAACGCGCCTGGCACCGGTATTGCCGGAACACCGGTTGCAGAGATGCCAATCGGAGGTGGGGTCTGCGTTGCCTGACCGACTGTCGATGCCGTGCGCGTACCGCCCCCAACCGAACCCGTGGCTCCCTCCACGGAACCGCCTGACCCAACCTGCACCCCGCCAGACCCAACCACCGATGTCGCACCTGTGCTCAACGATGGGGCAGGTAGCGAAACCGCTGGCGAATCCCCCGTGGGCAAACCGGCAGGAAGCGTGGCCGGTGCAACCGATCCCGTTGCGATCGCCGCACTCGAACCATTGGCACCTGCCCCGGCAGCAACCGCCTCACTCGCCCCTGACGAATCGACCGCCATCGCAATTAACCGGGCCAGACGCGCCTCCGGTGCACCCTGCAACACCGATACAACCCGTTGCAGTTCGGATCCCGTGGGCGACTGCACCACCATCGACGAAAGCAGGCGCATCAGCGCGCCTCGAGTTGTCTCACCGGGCACACCACCGAGAGTGCCGGTAGCCACCTGACCGGGCAACGTTCCGGGCGTTGCACTTCCGGAAGACCCTCGTGAACCGCCACGCGAGCCGTCAGTTGCACCATCCAAGGAATTGTCAAGCGCGCCAGGCGGTGCACTGTCTATCGCGATGATAAGTTCGCGGAAGAGGTCTCCCATCGGGGCCGCAACCGCGCCAGACGCCCCCGCCCCACGTGCCAACGAAGCACTTCGCGCCGTGACCGGAATCCCGCGCAGCATGGCATCGACCGCGCCGCGGGCGTTTGTCAGTTCCTGGCCACTGTCGCGCGCCACCACCGCCCGCAGCGCCACGATCGTTTCGCGCGTCAGGGGTTGACCGCGTTCGACGAGCGCAGTGACAACCGCCCGGGTTGCCGGCGTGTCCGGCAGGTCGAGCGCCCGAAGGACCGCACTGGGATCGAGCGGCGCCGTAGGGGTGCGAGCAGGCGACCCACCCCCCTCCACCAACCTCAAGACGAGACGCTCAGCCGATACCGTGGAGACAGACAGGTTGACTACCTGGCCCTCGTGCAATCCATCTGGAACCTCGGCCGCGACCCGCTGGCCGTCCATGAGCAAGAGGGCGCGTCCCGCCGCTGCATCTGTCACGAGGACCTGCGCCGAGATCTGCTGCCCCACCCGAAGGTTCTGGAATGGAGATGCGCCGGCACCATTCAGGCCTGTCCCGGCAATCGGGGGGATCCAAAGGACGGCGGGCGAAGATGCACTGATTGCGCTGACCCCGCCGACGAGACCGGGTGCGGATGCCGTGCCTGAACCGACAGACACCCCGCCGCTACCGAGACCGGGGGTCGTCGCGGACAACCCCCGGGAGGAACCCGTGGAACTCATGGCGCCACGTCACGATCTGCGCGCCACACCTGTGACGGACGCACAACACCAGGGATTGCCAACGCGAGGCGCGACGTTGATTCCAACCACGAATGTAATCGAGTCATGATTGCCATGACCTCACTTGCGCAAGGCTCGGACGACCACTCGCGAGTCGTATCGCCGAGAAACCGGATTCCACTTGCCTCCGCAGGTGATAAGCGTCAATCCGTAGGCGACCATAGGTTCAAAGACAACCTTCGGCGCAGCCCCGTCTGCCGGAAACTCTCGATGCCACTCAACGTCGTACTTGTGTTCCACACCATCCGCCCCGCGAATGATCACCGGATCCCCAGACTTGGCCGAAGCGAGTTTGTTGAACACACCCGGCGCGCCCTGCCAGTCGAGATGCCCGGCCAGGATCGAGTTTCCCCGTAGCCCCGGGCGCGGGCTGTACTCAAACCACCCGATCTCCCCCGCGCGCTTTGGCACGTCCATCGAACCGTCATTCGTCAGACCCACCGCCACGACCGGCGCATCAACCCCGATCGACGGGATTGCCATGTATAGGGGCAACTCAAGGTGGTCGATCGTCTTGGCCTTGGCGGTACTCGACCACGTCTTGATCCCAGGCACCGGTGTCGGCGCGGGAGCACTCGCAGTCTGGGTCGCTGGAGCCTTCCGCGACCAAGGCAGGCCATTTCGAACAACCAACACGCTACCCGCACCGAGAAGCGCTGCAAGACCCGCCGATCCGCCGATTAGGGCACGGCGTGTCCGCTTGTCATCCCACCGGGACGGAGGAGGGGTGGGTGTCGTGTCTTGGTCGGTCATTGCCATTGCCATGGATGGCCCACGCCGCATGACACCATGCGGATGAACCCTTTCCACAAGTATCGGGTGCAATCTCAGGGTCTGAAGTGGCGGAGCCCTTGGTGACGGCACCAAAAGCCGACGGGCGCCACCTCCGAGGAGATGGCGCCCGCCTGTTGCGCTGTTTCCCGCGATGACGCCCGCGGAGGCGAGGGCTACTACCGCTTGAGGTTCACGAGGTCCTGAAGCATTTCGTCGGACGTCGTGATGATGCGGCTGTTGGCCTGGAAGCCACGCTCGGCGCGGATCATGTCGGTGAACTGCACCGAGAGGTCGACGTTCGACAACTCGAGCTGACCACCGTTGATCTGGCCACGCGATCCGGCGCCCGGGACACCGACCTGCGGGATGCCCGAGTTCGCGGATTCCGACATGAGGTTCTGGCTGACAAGCGAGAGACCGCTCGGGTTCGCGAAGGTGGCGAGGGCGATCTGGCCGAGGGCCTCCTGCACACCATTGGAATACGAACCGGTGATCACACCGTTGGAACCGACCGTGAAGGAGGTCAGGGTGCCCGTCGGGTGCCCGTCATTCTCCACCGCCGAAACGGTGTTGCCGTCCTGCAACTGGGTCATCCGGGTGAAGTCGAGCAGAAGCTGCTGGCCCTGCGCCTGACCGTTGGCGAAGTTCAACGTCACACGCGACCCGGTCAGGTCGGTAGCCGTCACTGGCGCCGTCGCCCCGGCCACGGTTGAGGTCGTAGCCGCCTGGAACTTGCCACTCGGGTCGAAGGAAACAAACCCGAACGCCTGTCCATTCGTTGCGTCAGCCTTGAGGGTCGTGCCAGCGTCAAGGTTGGCAACCGTCCACTTCCAGGTGTTCGATCCGACCGCCGGGGTAACGCCGGTCGCGGTTGGCACCTGCTTCTGGAACTTGACCGTGAGTTCGTGAGCCATGCCAAGGGTGTCATAGGCGACGATCGAGGTGGTCATCGACTCAAGACCGGTCGAGGCACGCCCCTTGAGTGCAGCGCCCAGTTCGAGATTCGAGCTGGGGGAGGAACCGAAGCTGAGGGCCTTCGCAGCCTTGAAGACGAGACCGCCTTCGGCCGAGACACTGGCTGAGTCGGAAGCGGACACCTGGATCACATCTGTCTCGCCACCAGCGGTCAACGCAGTGTTGATCGCCGTGGCCACTGCCGTCGCCAAGTCAGCGATTGTCGACGCATTCTTGGTGAGCGCGGTCGAAATCGTCGCGTTGTAGGTCTTTCCACCGTAGGTGAAGGTCAGCGCATCGGTGGCGGTCGTTGCGAACGAGATCGCGCTTGCCACCGTGGAACTCTCAACGACGCCAGAAGAAACGAGGTCGGTCGATGATCCGTTCAGGTTCCCATTGAATGAAACCATGGATGAAGCCTTCGCATTGACACCCGCGCCGAGCGGGATGGTCAGCGGGGCCGACGGAGGCATCGCCGAGTTGATGACCTTCTGACCGGAGGCATTCGTCTCAGCCACCCAGCCGTTGACACGAAGACCCGTGGAAGGTGAGATCAGCGCACCGGTGCTGTCAAGATCGAACGCACCGTCACGGCTGTAGAACTTGCGGTAGCCGTCGGTCATGATGAAGTAGCCGTCACCGGAGATGGCCATGTCGGTCAGCTTGGAGGTGTTGCTCAGGACGCCCTGGGTGTTGAGCTTGTCCACACCGGAGATGGCCATGCCGAGCCCGATCTGGATGCTGTCCTGTCCACCGGAGCCGATAGCCCCAGGGATCGAACCGCGGATGGTCTGGGCGAGCAACGTCTGGAACGTGACACGGCTGGACTTGAAGCCAGTGGTGTTGACGTTGGCGATGTTGTTGGAGATGACGTCCATCATGGTCTGATGGTTCTTGAGACCGCTGATGGCTGAGTTCATTGCGCGCAGCATGGGAGGTTCCTTCCAGAATGGTTCATGCGTGCTGCGTCGCGGAAGCGCGTGGTCCAGGCCCGCCGGATGTCATCCGGTCGTGCAAGCCTCCCTTGCGGGTCCAGCTGTTCATGGTCCTCGAGCTGCTGCGAAGCATCTGTATAAAGTTGTGCCGGGCTGTGCGTGCCTTGGTCACGTATCCGGTGACGTCAAGCAGTTGGCGCATCCTTACCACCGGCAATCACCACACTGTCGATCTGGGTGAAGACGCTGTCGGACATGCGGTCCGCCCCAACGGCCGTGATGACCGTCCGGTTCTTCACACTTACGACGAATGCGAGATCGTCGAGCAGGATGAGCGATTCCTTGCCTCCTTTAAGGCCAGCCTTGTCGACCGCGGCGGCCAGTTTGGCGAGTGACTCCGGTCCCAGTTCGACCGACGCCTGCGCCAACCGTTGCTGTGCGTGAGCCGAGAACCGAACCTGCGACACCGGTGGGACTTCCGGAATGGCGGGAATGGACGCGGGGACACCCATCGGCAGGACCGATGGAACAGCTAGGCTTTCCTGGAGCACCTGGTCGAACGCAAGGCCGATTTCCCCCCCGGGTTGCCCCGGACGAGCCGCAGGGGCACGCTCTACCGGGGCGTTTCCCCGGCTTCGCGCAATGCCCAGTAGGCCTGCGTTCGCGTTGTAGTCCGTCATGGTTCTTTGCACACGCTCTCATTCCGACTGCCCTTCCTGAGGCAGACGGCTGGTGTTGCTACCCGATTGGCGCGGTGCCCTGTGTCGTGGTCGTCGTGCCGCTGGATGACGACGAGCTTCCCGTTCCTGAGACGGCGGCTGGTTCGCCCGGCATGAGAATCCTGGACACATCGCTGAGTGCCACCTCTTCGGTGCCAATGCGAAGCATCGGCTTGCCGCTTACCATGGTGACGGCTCGCACCTCGCCGGTGATGACGCCCTCAGCGCCGAATGCCTGAACTTGGCGACCGAGCAGGAGATTGGCATCAGTCATTTGCTGCGCTGTTGCGAGCTCCTGGACGCCCTTGTTGACCTGCTGCATCTGCTCGAGGCTGTTGAACTGCGCCAACTGGGCAATGAACTCCTTGTCCTCCATGGGCTTCATGGGATCCTGATTGCCCATCTGAGCGAGGAGAAGTTTCATGAAATCGTCTTTGCCCAGGCCGTTGGCTGTGCCATCGAGGGATTGCTTGGCCTTGGCTGCCGAGGTTGCGGCAGTCGAGGGGAGGCCGAGCTTGGCGCGCGTCGCGTCGTCAAGCAGTTTCGGCTTCGCCACGGCCCCAAGACCGGACCCGTTCAGCATTGAAGAGATTGGAGAGGGCATCGGCGCTCCTTGGTTTCTGGTTGCCCGGTTAGTCCGGACGACCAATGGTTCCCGGGTTTGTCACGGTTGCTGACGCCAACGCCCGGCGTCCGCCATACGCTCCAAGTCCCGCACTGACCCGCGATTGCACCCCGAGGGCACGCGTCACGCTTGAAATCGATTCCCCGGACGCGCGAAGGTTCTCGCTTCCGGCATCGGTTGCGGTCGGCGCTGCCAGCGGTGCCACCACTGGTTGCACGTCGAACGGTTGCCCGTTCTGATCGAAATAGACCCTGCCAAAGAAACTGTTCGCCCACTCGCGCCCGCCGTCGCCGGCTTCGGCTTGAGGTCCAGCCTGATCGGACCCCCTCTGGGTTCCCTGTTCTCCCTGCCGGCTGGGCTGCCTGCCCGCCTGGTCATCAGTCCGCTCGCGCAGACCCACATCCATGCGCTCCAGTCTGAGTCCGGCCTCGCCAAGCGAAGCACGCAACTGGGGCAGCGCCGCCTCAAGCGCCTTGCGTGCCTCCGGGGTCGAGGTGGTGAGATCCACACCGATCGATCCCTGGCGCAGCGTAAGGCGAATGGTCAGTGGTCCGAGATTTTCCGGCGAAAGCCGGAGAGTGAATTGGCGTGCCTCGCCCGCACCAGTCAGACGCGCAACACGCACGAGGACTGGGGCGACCTGATCATGCAACTCATCACCGAACGAAGTGCCCGGTGTGGTGCTGGTCGCGGACGCGACATCTGCCAGATTTGAACGCGCCGCCGACTGCACTCCTGAGCCGGTAACGCCTGCTGAACCGGTTGTGCCAGAACCAGTCACGGGAGCAGCCGGGGCCGCTTGGACGTCATCGCCGTCAACTGCCGACGCCTGAGCGCCTGCACCTGATGCGCCTGCCGCACCCGAAACAGCTGAGACCATCCCTGCCTGCAAGGTCGGTACGCCCTCTGCATCGCCCGAGGCAAGCCCCGGATCGGCGATACCAGACGCATCAACACCCGCTACCCGTTGGCCCGTCCCTGATGACGCAACTGGCGCCACGATTGGCACCACCGTCGCAACACCTGCCTCAGCCACGGCAATGACGGCCGCGCCTGACGCATCGGAAAGTGCTGCCGTTGCCGCCACAGGAGTGGCGGTGACTACGTCAGCAACCTCAGCCTGAGCCGCTGCGACCGAAGCCTGAGCGGGAGCGGTTGCCACAGGGGCCTGCGCCTCCTCGTCAGCCGCGGTTGCCAAGGCCGATGCCAAAGCGCCAAAGACACCTGCACCATCCAGTGACACGCCACCTGTCGCCAGGTCCGTCGGCACGATGGCCGGGGCGGAACCGTCGACGGTCAACGTGGCACCCATCTGGCGCAGCGCGACGAGCAACCCGGCAAGGGACGTCTGATCGGAAGGAGTACCGGTCAGCGTGGGCATCTCCGGAATCGTGCCGTCAAAGGCACTCGTCAGGAGCATTCCCAGTTCAACCGTTCCCGATCCGCCAGTCATTGCCTCGGCGACCTGCCCCAGGAGAACCTGGATGGCATTCGACAAGGCAGGGGCCACTTCGGCGATAGCCGCGTCAATCGCGGCCGGATTGCCGGTAGCCACGGCCTGCTCAATGCGTTGGGACGCCGCGTCAACCGCGCCGGCAGCATTCGCCGGTGTCATGACGGGAGATCCACCACTTGAACGAGACTCGGAACCACCCGACGAAACGGTCGGATCTGGGCGCGCTGACACCTGCACCGAAGCCTCACCTGCGCTCCGCGCCGCCGCGTTATCGGCAAGGCGTTCCGCCGCGTCGGCCTTGACCTGCCGGGCGCGTTCAAGCGCACGGGAGACCCGACCAACCGACCTCATCGCACTCGCAACGTCACGCCGGAGCGAACTACTGCGAGACCGCGACGCATCCGACCCTTGGGAGCCGGAAGCTGGACCCGCCTGGGATATTCCCTCATTCGAGGGCAATTCGTGGGCGTTCGAACTGCCAACGGTTGCCTGTGGCGCCAGACCCGCCACAACGGCATCCCGGGTTTCCGACTGGCCTCGGCCGACCCGGGAAGAGACGATGCGCGCAAGCACGGAAGCAAAGCCCGGCCGATTCCCGGCGACCGAACCCAATCCACTACTTGGCGAACCTGTCGCGTCGCCACTTGCGGTAGCCGACTGCACACCACCCGGGCCAACGCCCGAGGCACCGCGCACACCTGAAACCGCCTGCAACGCACGAGCGGACAGCGCGCTCCCGCCCAACCCCGAGAGCGCAAGACTCTCATGGGCTGCCGAAGCACCCTTGCCCAACGATGGGACAGACCTGCCCATATTCGCTCCTTTTCGGATGCATGGCAATCGCGACGCCAGCGGCGCCACGGCTTGCCGGAACCAACCGACCATTTCCCAGGATGACCTGGCCGGTCTTCGACCCACGCATCTGTCCCTGTCCGCGTGGTTCGCCCCCACAACCTATGGGGATCAGAACCGCTCAACCCGTAATCCCGGACATGCCGGGATTGCTCCGGAGTGACCCAACTCTGATCCCGATAGACTCGTGTGCTTCTATTCAGTTATACCATACGCCCCGGCCATTCTGTCCAGCGATCGATTGCCACGCTGACGCCGCTGGATCCCTCCGACGCCAAACGCCAGGGCTTCCACCGACCATCAGATACAAGCTCCCTCTGGACAGCCCATAAAGGGCACCAGGCGCACATCCATGTCGCCTGCGGTTTCCACTTGTGCCATCCTTGGCATTCCGGGGGAAACGTCGCACCTGCGACGCACCACCAACCGCACCATCCATGCAGCGGCCAGCCACTCCGCATCCTTGCGGACCAACGTCGCCTGGAGGTCGAGCCGGAGATCAGTTTCCCGACCTCAAACACCACTCCTGGACAACGCCACTTCCTTGCCACCGGCCATCCATGGCCACGCTTTGTCGCGTCCCGTCATGGGTTGACGACAATCCGGCACATCCCGGTCCCGGAAATTCGCGTGCTCTGCCCCCAGCCGTCTCCGGCCTGGCAACTACGCTCAGGCCCGACCCTCCATGGCCGGACCAGGGCCTCAATGCCCAAGTTAGGTGCGGACCATTCCTTCGGCCCGTCTACCCGGCTGGCACATCCTTGAGCCAGACCCCGCCTGCCCAGCCGTCCGTGGCCGGGCAATCCATCGACATCACCAACACCACTCTGCGCCTGACAGGGCGCACCTGATGACATGCCAGTGATTCGTGCTGTGAAAAAACACTAGTGAGTGCTAGCGCTTGCCCTCGTAGATCGCCTGGCGCAACTGCGCAAACTTGAGGTTGGTGAACGTTGTCGCTGCCGAGAACTGGAGCTGTGTCTCTGCAAGGCGAACCATCTCGCGGTCCACGTCGACGTTGTTCCCATCGTTCCGGTACGTCAAGCCGTCCTGAACCTGGGACTTCGCCTGAACCAGTCCGACATCCTGCCTGAGAGCCCCACCAGGCATGTGCGCGCCATCAGTGACGACCATCTGGAAGTCATCAGCAACCGGGCGGAGGACCGCCGCCTGCAGTTCTTGCTCAAAGGTCACTTCAGCCGACTTGAAACCTGGCGTATCGATGTTGGCAACGTTGTTGGTAATCGCCTTGCTTCGGAGGCTCAAGCCGTCAAGCGCCTTGGTAATGGCGCCGAATGCATAGTCGTTGCGGATGAGATTTGGCATGGTTCAACTCCCCGTTCGTCTACGAGCCGGCCCTACGCAACTGGTCGCGCGTCTGAAGGACCTTTCGGACATAGTTCTGCGTCTCGGCAAACGGCGGCGTGCCACCGTACTTCTCTACCGTTCCCGGACCCGCGTTGTAGGCAGCCAACGCCTTGGTCACGTCACCGCCGAAGCGGTTCAGCATTTGCCGGAGATACCTCGCCCCACCGGTCGCGTTCTGCATCGGGTCAAAGGAGTCGGTGACCCCGACGGATCGCGCCGTGCCGTCCATCAACTGCATCAGGCCCTTGGCTCCGGCGTGCGAGACAGCGTTTGCATTGCCCCCCGATTCCACCTTTGCCACGGCGCGGACCAGGTCCGGATCGACACCCTCACGGGCAGCGGCGGCCCTGAGTTCGTCATCGAAGCGCCCGACCACCGGGTTGGCAGACCCGGGACCGCGCGCAATGTCCCCGGCTCGGGTGGACGGCACCACTGCCATGGTGCTGTCCACCCGCGGCCGGATAGGGAGGGAGAAGGAAACGCCGAGGCGGCGGGCACGGTCAAGTGCCGCTTGCACGAACGTCGCGTGGATGGTCCGGAGTGCGCTGCCATCGCTCACCGGACCGGCGACGTCGTACGACCGTCTCGACAGGCTGTCCGAAAGTGGCCCTGTCGTTCCCATTACTGCATCCCTCCGACGGAAACCGTGAGCGACGGCATCGAACTGCCGGACTGCGCGGCCAACTGCCTCGCCTCCAGACCGTGTCTCATCACCGCCATCTCATCGACTTCCTTCATCTCGCGTAACTGCTCGAGGCGCTTGAAGTCGGCCAATTGCTTCTCTCGAAGCCGGTCGAGTGCCTTCCGTGCCTGCATCGCCGCCACTAATTCCTGCCGACGTTGCTCGACACGCGCCTCAGCGCGCGCCACCACCTGCGTCTGCCGGTCAATCTGCACCTTGATGACATCAAGGAACCGAAGTCCCAGTTGGAGGTTCTCCATGTCTAGGATTCCCTCGTGCTGAATCACCTCCAGATGGTCAACCGTACGCTCCTCATCCTCCTGGAACCCCCGCAGCGTCGCCTGTTCCCTGAACAGACCTCCCTGCGATTCGCCAAAGGCAACCTTCGCAAGATCTTCCAGGCGCTTGCGGTGCTCCAGCACCGTCTGAAGCCGAAAGACAAACCGTGCCATTGCCCTGACGAACTCCCGTCCCTGTCCTACACATTCATGAACATGCGCTGAAGTACCTCGACCGCCCCCTCGAAGTCAGTGACGTCCTCGGCATCCTGGCGCAGGTACTCACGTACCCGTGGCATCATCGCCAAGGCGAAGTCAATCGCGGGATTGCTCCCGGATGCATACGCCCCGATGTTGATCAGGTCGCGGGCACTGGCGTACGTCGCCAGCACCTCACGCAGCAATCCCGCCGAGTGCTTGTGGCCAGGTGAAACCAGTTCGCTCATCAACCGCGAAATGCTTTGCAGGATGTCGATCGATGGGTAGTGATTCTCGGCAGCCATCTCGCGTGACAGCACGATGTGGCCATCGAGGATCGATCGCACCGCGTCGGTGATCGGTTCCTGAAGATCGTCCCCCTCCACCAGGACGGTGTAGAACCCGGTTACGGTTCCGTTTGCCGAAGCACCGGTACGCTCCATAAGCCGTGGCAGCATCGCGAAGACCGACGGCGTGTACCCACGCGTCGCCGGTGGCTCACCAATGGTGAGACCCACTTCCCGCTGCGCCATTGCAAAGCGCGTGACCGAGTCCATCAGGAAGGAGACATGCATGCCCTCCTCACGGAAGTACTCGGCAACCGACGTCGCAACCCACGCCGCCTTGACCCGCACCAGCGCCGGCTGGTCGGAGGTAGAGACGATCACGACCGACCGGCTCAGTCCTTGCGGACCAAGGTCGCGTTCGATGAACTCCCGCACCTCTCGACCTCGCTCACCGATGAGCGCGATCACGTTGACGTCGGCCGCCACCCCGCGGGCGATCATGCCCAGCAGGGTGCTCTTCCCGACACCGGACCCAGCGAAGATGCCTAGGCGTTGGCCTCGCCCGCAGGTCAGCATCCCGTCAATGGCTCTCACCCCCGTTGGCAGCGGTTCGGTGATACGCGCACGTGACAGGGCTGCCGGCGGGGCGTTTCCAACCCCGAAGCGTCGCCCGCTGATCGGACCCTTGCCATCGATCGGCCTCCCCAGACCATCGATGACACGCCCGACAAGGGCCGGACCGAGTACCAGGGAAAACCCACCGCCGGTGGCAACGACGGTGGAACCCGGGGAGATGCCACTCATCTCCCCAAGGGGCATGAGGACCACGCGATCCCCCCGGAACCCGACGACTTCGGCGATGATCGCCTCGCCGCCTCGCGCCGGATGAACCTCGCAGATCTCACCGACCTCGCACACCAGTCCCTCGGCCTCTACCGTCAACCCGATGACCTGCACCACCTTGCCGGCGCACCGGAAGGTGTCGATGTCATCAAGCGTGTGTCGGTATCGCCCGAAGTCGAACTCCGCTCCATGAGAGGCTGGCAGTGCCTCTGCATCAAGCCCAGTCAGTGGTCCGGTCAGCAAGGAAGACGTCATCGCGAGCCACCCCCGTCATCGATCGTGACGCCGGTAAGGCCAGAGAAGGCTGAACTGACGCGTTCCAGCTGTGTCTCGAGACGACCGTCAACCGTTCCGCGTCGTGTCTCCACAACCAGGCCAATCCGCTCAATCGACGCGTCCGGAACAATCTCCAGTCCCCGGTTCGCGTAACTCACGGCGACCTGCCGCAGCGTGTCACCGAGAAGTCTGATCGTGTCGGGATGAATGCGTACCCGAATCCCATCCTGGGCAGTCACGCGCTTGAGCGCCTCGGATACAAGCCCATGCATGATCTCGGGCCGCGCCTGCACCTCTGAATGGATGATCTTCCGCGCAACCTCGACGGCCACGCCAACGACATCCGGTTCCGCCTCAGCGATCAGTTGGGCACGGTCAACGCGCGCCTGCATCGCCATCTGCATGGCAATCTCAAGGTGACCCGCAACTTCGGCAAGCCCTTGGGCATGCCCTTCGGATCGCCCCTCTTCCCGCGCCGCCTCAACCTTTGCTTCCTGCTCAGCCAGAAAGCGCCTCGCCTCTTGCAGGGTGTAGATCGTCTCCCCTACCTCATCGATGCGTCGCTTGGCCTCAGCGATGGTCTCGGCAACCTCCGCCTTCGCGTCAGCGATCAGCGTCTGCGAGTCGGCGTGCGCCTTCAACCGCTCAGCTCTCGCCTCGGCAAAGAGACGCTCAGCAGCCGCGTTCAGGTCCACCGTGCGCCGGCGCCTCTCGATCGTGGCTTCCAGCGCGGCGGCACTTTCGGCCGACCCGATGGCTGCCCGAACGACCAGCGCCTGCGACTGGATGTCCGGCCCCTTGAGAACACTCATGGCCTACTTGAACTCCTCGCCACCGCCGCGTGCGATGACGATTTCCTCGTTCTGCTCGAGACGACGCACCACGGCGACGACCTTCTGCTGGGCCTCCTCGATGGCCGAGAGACGCTGCGGACCCATGATTTCGATGTCGTCCTTCATCTGGACCGCCGACCTCGACGACATGCCCTTGAAGAACTTGACCCGCAACTCCTCCGATGCACCGCGCAACGCCAACGCGAGGTCCTTGCCGTCGCACTCACGCACGATCTTTGGCATGTCGCGGTCACCGAGCCTCATGATGTCGTTGAAGACAAACATGTTCTTCTGGACTTCGTCAGCGAGTTCGGGCGCCATCTCTCCTAGCGCATCCATGATGAACTTGGTGTTCCCGGGATCGCTCTTCTGGAGCAAGCTGACCACATGCTGAACCCCGCCGGAACGCTCCAGCGAACCGGCACTGAGTGATGCGAACTTGAGGCGAAGCAGCCGCTCCACCTCGCGCACCACGTCAGGCGATGTCCGGTCCATCATCGCGATCCGCATGGCAACCTCAGCCTGGATTTCGCTCGGAAGGGCGGACAGGACGGAGGCCGCCTGCGCCGGGTCCAGGTACGCGATGATCATCGCGATGGTCTGGGGATGTTCCGTCTTGATGAAAGCGATCAGCTGGCTTGTCTCGGCCTTGCGCAGGAACGCAAACGGTGGCGTGATTGCCTGAGTAGTAAGACGGCTCAGCATCTCATTTGCACGGTTGGGCAGCAGCGTCTTGTTGAGGACGTGGCGCAGGAATGGCAGGCCGCCGGCAACACCACCCTCGTCGCCACCGAGCTGTTCCGCGACTTCGTCAAGGATCGCGTCTGCAACATCTGCGGACAGGTAGCGCTGCTTGTGGATCTCAAGCGCAATGCGCTCGACATCATCCTCGGGCATGTTCTTGAGGATGGCAGTCGCCGCCTCCTCACCAACCGCGATCAGGAAAGCCGCAACCCGCTCATGACCGGTCAAGCCGGAAAGCGGACCAATCCGCGTCCCGCTCCCTGAAGGGCCCGGCAGTGCGGGTAACGCTGTTGTCGTTGATGTCGCTGCCATGTCTCTGCCTCGGTGTCGTCGCGTGTGAGTTTGAGTACCGCGTCCATGCGCTCCGGTTCGGCGTTACCGACCGAACCTGGAACCGGACTGCAGAGACCCGTCACAGAGGCCGGCGTTCAACCAGCCTCCCGGACGGGGCACTGCCCTGTGTGAGAGTGACCCGCTAGCTGGCTCCCGCCATCGCGCTGTCAACTGCCATCCACTTGCTCAGCGTCTCGCCGATCAGCGCAGGTTGCTCCATCGCCAGGCGACGGACTTCCTCGCGACGGCGTGCCCGCTCCGAAGGGCTCAGCTGCCTTGTGCGAACCCGGGCCGCCTCGTACTTGGCACGTTGCTCAGGAGGCATTGCCGCAAGCACATGAGGAGGCAGCTCTGCCCCATCACCGCTCATGAGGGCCGAGATCTGTGCCTCGATTGCCTCAGGCGTCTGGAGCGCGGCAACTCCACCCTTGCCGTCCGGAAGGAGGCCGGCACCGTCGACGCCACCGGCAGCTGCGACACCGGCTGGGCGGATGCTCGCTGACAGCATCCGGAAGAGGAGCGCCATGCCGATCAGTGCAACCACCAACCCACCGGCCTTCACACCCATCTGGATGAGGTCGTTCTGACGTGCCTGGGCGGTCTCGTCCTCGATCGTCTTGGCAAGGTTCGCCGACATCGTCGTGTCGAACGGCACCGTCACCACCGCGATCTGGTCACCACGCGCTGGCTGGAGGCCGACCGCCGCCGAAACTGCCTGCGTGAGCTGCTCGGCCTGGATGTTCTGCACCGCCTGGTCGATCATGACCGCGATGCCGACGTTCTTGAGTTCGCCCGGAGCCCGGGAGATTGCGCGCTTGTCGCTCGAAACCTCGTAGTTCGAGGTCACTTCAGACTTCTGATAGCTGGAAGTGCCACCACCAGCCCCGCCAGCGGCGCCTGCCTGGTAGGTAGGGATGTTGGCCTGAGTGCCCGGAACCCCGCCAGCCGCCGCCTGCGCATCAGCGCCCTGGCCGGCAAAGCTCTCGCGAGTGTCCTTCTGGCTGCGCGTCTGGGGCTGGAGCGTGCCGGGGGAGAAGGTCTCAACCTTCTGCTCAACCACATCCCAATCGAGGGCAACCGTGGCCTTCACCACCGACCGGCCCTTGCCAATCGCCTGATCGAGGAGGTTCTGGACCTTGCGCTCGATTTCCAGCTCCCGCTGGTGCTGAATTTCGACCCGCATGCCCGCCTGCTTGTCACGAGCTCCGTCAGCAGTGTCTGCCTTGCCGAGGGTGTTCCCTGCGGTATCGACGACACCGACGTTCTCGGGCTTCAGGCCCTCTACGGACCGTGACACCAGGAACTTGACTGATGAAATCTGCTCTTCGGTGAGCTTGGCACCCGCCTTGAGCTTCAGAACAACACTGGCGCTTGCATCTCGCTGCTGAGCGGCGAACAGGCGATCCTGTGGGAGGACAAGATGAACCCGCGCCTGATCAACTGCGCTGAGACGCCCGATGGTGCGCATCAACTCACCTTCCAGGCCTCGCTGGTAGTTGAGCTTCTGCGCAAAGTCGGTGATGCCGAGGTTGCTTCGATCGAAGACCTCCATGCCGACCACCCCGACACCGCTGCCGTTTGGCAGACCGGCGCTGGCGAGCTGCAGGCGGAGGTCCGCAGCTTGCTCATTCGGAACCCGAACCGTTGAACCGCCATCGGTGATCGAATACGCGACCTTGAGTTCACGCAACTTTCCGACCACTGCTGCTGCATCAGGCTCGGCCAGGTTGGTGTAGAGCGGCACCGTTGCCGGAGGCTGCAGATACACGAATGCTGCGAAGAGCGCGGCAAAAACCGCCACTGCTCCGACAACAAATCCTAGCTGGCGTCCCCGCCCCATGCCTGCAATGGCCTGGGGCAGATCCCTGAACGATTGACTCATGCCTTCGCTGTTCACCGGCGCCTCCCACGGACTTTGACAATCGACACCCTGTCGAGCGTTCTCGACTCAGGGCCAGGACTGCCCGCAACAACCGCATCCGCCACTTGCCTCGCTAACCAACATCTTGGTTGCGGTGCCGTCAGGTCACGTGGCAGCGTGACCCCACCGGCGGACGCGAGTTGCCTAGATCTGCATTCGAACGACTTCCTGATACGCCTCAAGCAACTTGTTCCGGACCTGGACAGCCAACCCGAATGAAAGGTTCGCGCTCTCCATGCCGATCAACACTTGATGAAGGTCAACCGATTCGCCGGCGACGAGCTTGGCAGCCTTGTCGTCGGCGGACTTGAACGCCTCGTTGGTGTCCTGCAGTGCATTGGCGAGGACGGTCGCGAACGACTCCATCACACCCTTCGCCGGAGGACCGGACTGCACGCCCGGCAGTGCCAGGTTCGCCACATTTGCGGCGGCCGGGGCAACTCCACGCGCCACCCCAGCCCCGTAAGACCCGCTGATGCCTGGCGGCATAATCGCCGGCAACGTCATGTCCATCGCATCGATCTCCCTTCAGTGCAGGTACCGGTCTGTCTCGCCGTTCTTGTGGTTCATTCCCGTGGCAGCGGTCCAGAACCCCGACGTGACTTACCGACCGATTTCGAGTGCCTTGCTGGCCATCGCCTTGGCTGCGTTAAGCGCGGTCACATTTGCCTCGTAGGCGCGGGTTGCCGACAGCATGTCGGCCATCTCCGTCACCGGATCAATGTCGGGATACGAGACAAATCCCTCGGTATCGGCATCCGGATGGTCGGGTTCGAAGACCCGCTTTGCGGGACGCCCATCAGGACCGACNNGGGACGTTCACAATGCCATGGGCAAGCAGGATCGTCCGGAATGGCGCCGTTTCCTGCCGTGACCCGAATACGACCTGCTGACGGCGGTACGGACCACCCTCAGCCGTGCGTGTCGTGTTCATGTTCGCGATGTTGTTCGCGATCACGTCGGTGCGGAGCCTTTGCGCAGTTAGCGCCGACCCTGCAATCCGTAGTGCATTGAAGAACGACATTCGTGCCTCCGACCGCAAATCTCACACCGACAAATCGCGTGGTGTGCCCTTGCGGAGAAGCATAGGTGTGGGGGTTGTCCGCCTCTATCGGGGATTCCCCTATAGGCCGTCCGTCGTATGGTGGAGAGACCGGGAAACTGGTCGGAAATCACCTGATTTCCCCTGGATCTTCCCGTCCACACCCCTACCGGACCCTGCGTGAACACCGTTCCCGCCCCATGGCGATCAAGATCACCAGGC
>DDYL01000080.1:0-980 GCA_002347925.1 Chloroflexi bacterium UBA2235
GACAGACCAACGTTCACCGCCGGCCGGATACCCGCATTGAATAAGTCGCCCTGCAGGAAAATCTGGCCGTCCGTGATGGAGATGACGTTCGTCGGAATGTATGTGGAGATGTCACCCAGCTGGGTCTCGATGATCGGAAAGGCGGTCAGGGAACCTCCGCCATACTCCTCCGACAGGCGCGCCGCTCTCTCGAGAAGGCGGCTGTGGAGATAGAACACATCCCCAGGGTATGCCTCACGACCAGGTGGGCGCCTCAACAGAAGTGAAACCTCACGGTACGCCCACGCGTGCTTGGTGAGGTCGTCATACGCAATGAAAGCGTCCCGACCACTATCGCGGTAATACTCGCCCATGGCCGCGCCGGCGTACGGAGCCAGGTACTGGAGCGAAGCCGATGCTGACGCCGATGCTATGACAATGATGCTGTTGGCGAGAGCACCATTTTCCTCAAGCGTTCGAACTAGCTGGGAGACCTTCGCCTCCTTCTGCCCAATTGCGACGTAGATGCACACGACACCGGTCTTCTGCCGCGCCTGATTGATGATGGTGTCGGTGACAATCGCGGTCTTGCCCGTTGCCCGGTCGCCGATGATCAGTTCCCGCTGCCCGCGGCCGATCGGGATCATGGCATCGATGGACTTGATCCCCGTCTGCAGGGGGACCCGCACCTCTTGACGCATGATCACGCCCGGCGCCACAACCTCAACGGGACGAAACTCTGTCGCGTTGATCGGGCCTTTTCCGTCCAGAGGCTCACCAACCGGATTGACAACCCGACCGAGAAGCGCGTCGCCAACAGGAACCTGAGCAATCCGGCCCGTTGTACGAACCTCAGTGCCCTCAGCAATCGCCTTGTAGTCGCCCAGGATAATGGCTCCGACCGTGTCCTCCTCGAGGTTCAAGGCCATGCCAAGGGTGCCGTTGCCAAAGTCCAGCAACTCACCAGCCATCGCTTGCGACAACCCGTAAATCCGGGCGAT
>DDYL01000080.1:1082-2211 GCA_002347925.1 Chloroflexi bacterium UBA2235
TGGTCGCCCTCTCGGATCGTCAGGCCACCCAGTATTTCAGGATCAACGCGAACCGTTACCGATACATTCGAAGCATCACCGGCTGCCCCAGCGACGCGTTCCCTCACCCGCTGGATCTCCTCGCCTGACAAGTCGGTCGCCGCCGTCACGATCACGCGCCGAACCCCGGATGCCCTGTCTGCAAGCTCGCCGAACCATTCAATGACCTCGGGAAGCAAGTGCAAGGAACGTCGACGCGCCATGACTGCCAGGAAGTGACGTGTGCCGATCTGAAGATCAGCACCGAGCTTGAGCTGATCAATGACGCCAAGGGTCGCGGAATTGATATGGGGGTTCCCAATTGTGGCCCTGAATGAGCCATCCTCAAGTGCCTCGTTAAGGATGTGCATGTCACGGGTCCATGCACTCCAGGAGTTGCCTGAGGACGCAATGGACGCAATGGCCTCAGCGAACCGTTTGGAGGCGAGCGTACGTCGCGCCATCAGTCGGCCTTGGCCGCCAGTTCGGTTTCGGCGAGCGCCTCGTCAATGAGCCGGCGCGCATCCTCAGTGTTCAAGCTTCTCTTGACAACTCGAGTTGCAGCCATGATGGCGATCGTGGCGACTTCGCCTCGTAACTCCTTGAGCGCCGCATCGCGCTCTCGGGCGATGTCTTGACGCGCCCGTGCGATGATTGCCAACGCAGTGGCCTCGGCGTCGAACATGGCCTGTTCGCGAATCCGCGAAGCAACATTCGCCGCCTCATCGAGCACGGCTCGAGCTTCGTCGCGGGCACGATTCAGTTGGTCACGGTACGTCTGGCGATCACGTTCGCCTTCCTCACGCATCCGCTTCGCGTCGTCAAGGTCAGACTTGATGCGCGATGCCCGCTCATCAAACATCCGCAACACCGGCTTGTATGCAAGCCGGTTAAGCAGGTAAAGCAACACAAGGAAATTGAACGACTGAATGGCCAACTTGTACGGGTCAAGCCCGAGCTGCTCAAAAAGTCCCATGTGATATCTGCCTACCTCGGTCCGGATTATTCAGCCATCGGACGATGAAACGGATTTCGTATCGCCGCCAGACGCCTCACTTGACTCGGCCAATCAACCTTCGGGTGGCCCCACGCGGGGTACTAATCCCGCTGG
>DDYL01000080.1:2330-11045 GCA_002347925.1 Chloroflexi bacterium UBA2235
CGAACACCCATGCCAATCGCAAGCGCTGGTCCAATTCCACCGACTGCAATCGCAAATGCTGCTGCGAATTTCGCAGCCTCTTGAACTGTTAGAGATTCCCCAAAGTGCAGGAACATTTCAGAACCCTCCGATGCGTAACTGTGGACGAAGACCTCGCCAGGTCGCCGAACCGGTGGCGGGCAACCTTGAAGGTCTAGCCCTACTACCACCAAACACCGTCAAAGGCAGAAAGGAAGTGAGCCGCGGGAAGCCCCCGGCCCTGTCAACCCCCTGCGTCTGGTGCGTCTCAAGAGCGGACACAAACCATTGCAACTCTGCGGGTCAGTGACCACCTCCGTGGCCATCTCCATGATCACCGTCTCCGTGACCATGCCCTCCGTGCCCTGCCGGGATATAAGTCGCCAGCGTCGTAAAGATCAGGGTCAGCATCCCGAAGATGACCGCTTGGATGAAGCCGAACAATAATTCCATGCCCATGAATGGCACTGCAACAATTGGCCAATTCATGACGGCCATCAGCATCTCTCCGCCGAAGACGTTTCCGAACAACCGCATTGACAGAGAGACGGGCACGAACCCCTCGATCATCACCTTGATAGGTGCAAGAAACCACGGAGTAGCAAGCTCCTGAAGATATCCCTTCGTACCGTGTGCCAACACCCCCGACGCATGAATGAAAATGAACGCGATCAACCCCATACCGAGGGTCATGTTCAGGTCGGCGTTTGCCGCCCTGAACAGATGCACGGTCTCCGACTCGTGATGTTCGGCCGGTTCGGGTGATCCTTGGGAGCTCGGGCGGCTCCCAACCGCCTCGGCGGCTTCAGCAATGGCCACAAGGCTATGAGGCTTGGCCATCGCACCATGAACTTTCGGGTTTGGCACGGAAATTGTTCCGACGCCCGGAAGCAGGGCCATGTAATTCGACGTCAGGATGAAGACAAAGATTGTGGCGAATAGCGGGAAGATGCGCCGGCCTTGCGGGCCGGCCGTCGAGATGACAGTCTTGTAGAGGAACTCAATGACGAACTCAAGAAAGTTCTGGATGCCCGACGGCACGAGTGCCGGGGCACGACCGCCAAGCCAGCCAACGACGACGAGCAAAGCAATCGCCATCCACGCCATCACCATCGAATTGGTGATCCCAACGGGCCCGATGAAGAAGAGCTCCTCAGCCTTAAGACTGGCGTGCAGTTCCATGCAATCGTTGCCTCAGACAAATGTCATCTGAAAGTAGATGACCCGGTTTCGTGGCGTTGCGTCCAAATTCGGCCCCACGCCCACCCGATCAATTGCGACGGCTTTATCGTTCTGGATTGCCTGGGCCTTTCGGCCCCACTCGGTTCACAACTTGCAGCCGATAGATTGCGTACATGAGGTACAGGCTGGTCATGAAACCCCCGAACAGTCCCAGAAGCAGGAAAGCAGGAGTAGTTCCAAAATGCCCATCTGCGTATAGACCGGCAAAAACCCCGCCTGCCAGACCCGATATCACCGCAACGCCGAACTGAGATGCGAGGCTCGCAGCCTGCCACCCGTTCATCTTCACAAATTAGTAAATCGAGTTTTCCGCGCCTCAGGACTATACCAACACCGCCCGACGCGGCCGATAGGTGCACATACCCTACAAATGAAACTGCCCGACCATCACTGGTCGGGCAGGTGGTGCCGAAGGTGGGACTCGAACCCGCACGGGAGTACTCCCACTACGCCCTGAACGTAGCGCGTCTACCAATTCCGCCACTTCGGCATGACCTAATGACTATACCCAAAAGCCCGGCCGGTCTAGACCATTGCCTTCGCTTTTGACATCGACATCAGGAACTCATGATTGGTTTCGGTCTTGCTCATCCGGTCAAGCATCGCCTCGACGGCCTCATTGGTTCCAATCGCGGCCAACATGCGGCGCAGCATCACGGCCTGACGGAAGACGGTCTCTTCCAGGAGCAACTCATCACGGCGAGTACTGGATGCCTGAACACTGATCGCCGGGAAGATTCGCTTTTCTTGCAGCTTCCTATCGAGTCGCAGCTCCATGTTGCCAGTCCCCTTGAATTCCTCATAAATAAGGTCGTCAAGCCGGCTCTCTGTCTCAACAAGGCAAGTCGCGATGATTGTCAGGCTTCCACCCTCCTCGATGTTCCGCGCCGCACCAAAAAACCGTTTGGGCGGAAACAGGGCTGCAGGATCCATGCCACCTGAAAGCGTGCGCCCACTTGGCGGGACGCACTGGTTGTAAGCCCGCGCCAGACGGGTGATGCTGTCAAGCAAGATCACCACGTCCTTCCCGGTTTCAGCGACGCGTTTCGCGCGTTCCAGGCACATCTCCGCAACACGTGAGTGGCTCTCGGCTGGTTCGTCAAAAGTAGAAGAGATGACTTCCGCACCCGGAACCGTCTTCTGCCAGTCAGTCACTTCCTCAGGGCGCTCACCAATCAGCGCGACCATGACGTACGCCTCGGGCTGGTTACGCGTAATGGCGTGGGCGATCCCCTTGAGCAGCATCGTCTTGCCAGCTTTCGGCGGTGAAACGATCAGGCCCCGCTGTCCTTTCCCGATTGGCGAAAGCAGGTTAATCACTCGGTTCGAAAGGTTCGCCTGCTGCAATTCGCGCTGACCGGTGATGCCCTTCATTTCCAGGTCGAACATGCGGTTGGGAAAGATGGCCGTGAGCTCATCAAAGACCGGTCGCCGCTTCGCGCTCTCCGGTTCCACCCCATTCACTGTCTCGATCCGAAGGAGACTCGCAAACTTTTCCGAGTCCTTGGGAGCACGCATCTGACCAACAATCAGGTCACCAGTACGGAGGCTGAACCGCCGGATCTGTGCCTGCGCGACATAGATGTCGTCGGGGCCGGGCATCCAGTGGCGATCCAACCGCAAGAAGCCATATCCCTCGTCCATGATTTCCAGGACGCCTTGCTTCGAGATGGGGACTGGTTGGGGTGGTGGCACGTAGCCTGATCCGCCTGCGGATGGAGATGCTCCGCCTGTCTGGTATCCACGCTCTCCACCACCGGCGCCCCGTTCGCCTCCGAAGGGACGGTCTCCACGATCAAACCGCCCACCCCGGTCGCCTCTGCCACCACGGTCTCTTCGATCAAATGGCCTGGCAGCAGGCGAACCGGCGGCCGGCAACTGAGCGCCATGCGGGGGACGTGGACCCCCAGGCATCCCTGGACGCCCCCCGGGAAACGCCGAACCTCGGACAGCGGCAGCGGTTGACTGGTCTGGGCCGTCTTGCCTGGCGCCCGTTTCGACCTCTGACGCACCGTCAGAATTCATCGGCGAATCGGAACCCGTCCGTACATTTCCATCGGTGCGGGAAGTCACACCTGGGTCCGGGGCTTCCGAAGCCAGTTGAAGCGGCTGCCCGCTGGAAGGGCTGGCCTGGTCGAGCATGGCGGGACTTGGTCCAGGATCCGTCACGATGGAGGGATCAATATTCGCTGGTCCACGATCGGGACGCCCATCGCCTCGCCGCTCCGTCTGTCCACCTCTGGCGGGTCCTCGCCGAGGCTCCGACCGCACCGGAGGCCCACTGCCGACACTTGAATCGACGGTCGCCTGGCCTTCACCGACGTTCGGAGCCGTCGTGGAAGTTGCCGGCGGCAAATCAACGGGGACAGAAGACTGTTCCACCTCTCGGGATGGGTCAACAAGCGGCACCGCCTGAGTTGCGTTTGCGGCACTTTGACCCGTCCTAGGAGCACGGATAGGCGCAGGACGACGTGATGTGACCCCGGGCGCCAGCGCGGTAGGCTCAGCGGTCGCCGGATTGGCTCCAAGTGGAGGGCCTGACACCGTGTCGGCGCCTGCGCCACCCTCGCCGGGTCTGTCAGATCCTTGACCGCTCGACGCTTGAGGTGCTGACCCAGCACCCAGGAGGATTTTCGTGATGAGCGCCGCCTTTCGGAGCCCTCCCACGTCTGGAATGTCCCGGTCCTTAGCCATTGTGCGAAGTTGATCAACAGTCTTCTGCTCGAGTTCGGCGTAGTTCACTCGCAGGGCTCCGGAAGTCTAGGGTGTCGGGCAAGTCCATGAACGCCCCTGAGAGCGTGAGCGAACCTGCCTCGCGAAGGCATTGCCACGGAAATCCATGACCGAACACGCATCAACACCATCGGGCTTTTGCCCGGGGTGATACATGGGTTTCTTTGAGCAAACACTGCGTGAGAGGCGACTTTCCCAGCACAGATGACCGGCCAACGGTCACGCTAGGGATTCGTTTGATTGGTCAAGTCACACACAACTCGAACAACGCGCACGAATTCAGCGCGAACAAGGTATGTCGGACTGGCCGGGAACCTGCAATCACCAACATGAAACCTGACCGCAGCGCGGAGCATTGCGTGCGAGCCCGTCGACGCTAACAAAGCGTAAATTCCGCGGGGGATTGCAGTTAGCGGAACTGCGCATCACTTGCGTTGCAAGCGACTTTCCTGCGCACGGACCCTTAACCAACGTGTACACGATAGCACTGGTTGACAAAGGTGTCAAGGAACCCAAAGGCCCCTGGATCGTCTACAGACTTTTGCATTGCGGCGCAAGCTGACAATCAGTTCGACGTATGGACTTCGACGCCAATTCCTTCGATTGGGAGCACAGTCTGTTCGCCGTCCACTGGCCGGACGATACACGCCCCGACAAACGCTAGGAAGAGCGGATGAGGTGCATTCGGGCGCGACTTGAGCTCGGGATGGAACTGACTTCCAAGAAAAAACGGGTGTCCTGGCAACTCGGCAATTTCGACCAGTCGACCGTCGGGTGACTGACCGCTAAACACCATGCCGCCCTCCTCGAATGCTCCGCGGAAGTCATTATTGAATTCGAGCCGATGACGGTGGCGTTCATGCACAACACTCACCCCATACGCATCGGATGCGTGACTGCCCGGCGTTAAGTGACATGCGTACTGGCCGAGGCGCATAGTGCCGCCTTTCACTCCGTCGGCCGTCTGGTCGGCCATGTAGGAGATCACCGGAGCGGACGTCCCAACATCAAACTCCGTGCTGTTTGCTGTCGGCTCACCGAGGACGTTCCGGGCAAACTCAATCACCGCGCATTGCATTCCTAGGCAAAGCCCGAAGAAAGGCAGTCCCGTCTCGCGTGCGAAACGAATTGCCGCGATCTTTCCCTCGATACCCCGGCTGCCGAATCCTCCCGGGACGATCACTCCACGCACACCGTCCAAAGCCTTCTGAACCGCATCCGGATCCGAAGGCAACGCACGTTCCAGATCCTCCGAATTGATCCACCTGACACGCAAGCGCCTGCCGTGCATTGCCGCCGCATGACGCAGCGCCTCAGTCACCGACAAGTAGGCATCGTGCAACTGCGTGTACTTCCCCACAAGGCCAATCTCGACATCGGGAACATCAGCTTCCAGGCGCATGACCATTTCACGCCATGCGCGGAGGTCGACTTCGGCCCCGGGCAAGCCAAGCTCGTGGCAGATCAGCTTTCCAAACGACGCATCCTCAAGAACCATCGGCACTGCATAGATGTCCGGCAGCGTGGGCATCGAAACGACGGCCTGCGGCGAGACGTCGCAGTAAAGGGCTATCTTTTCCTTGACGTCAGCGTCGAGCGGGTGGTCAGACCGGCAAACGATCGCGTCGGGCTGAATACCAATCCTGCGGAGTTCCTGGACCGAATGTTGGGTGGGCTTGGTCTTCAACTCGCCAGTAGCCCCCAAGTGAGGTACCAGTGTCACGTGAACGTAGAAGACATTCTGACGACCGGCATCCTTGCGGAACTGCCGTATGGCCTCGAGGAAGGGTAGCCCCTCGATGTCACCGACGGTGCCACCCACCTCAACGATTAGCACGTCCGCTTTCGTGCGCTGGGCAACCCGGAGAATGCGACCCTTTATCTCATTGGTGATGTGAGGGATAACCTGAATTGTTCCGCCCAGATAGTCACCGCGTCGTTCCTTACGGATCACTTCCGCATAGATCTGTCCGGTGGTAACGTTGTTGTCGCGTGTCAGGTTCTCATCAATGAAACGCTCATAATGACCAAGGTCAAGGTCGGTCTCGGCGCCATCATCAGTGACGTACACCTCGCCGTGCTGATACGGGCTCATCGTCCCCGGATCGACGTTGATGTAAGGGTCGAGCTTCTGGATGGAGACACGAAGCCCACGGTTCTTGAGAATTCGGCCAATCGACGCGACCGTGATGCCTTTGCCAACCGACGAGACTACGCCGCCGGTTACAAACAGGTACTTCGTCATTCATGCCTCCAGCGCGGATTTGACCATACGCTGGTCGACGGATCATCGGGCATTGCACGTACGAGCCTTACGCCGCGACGTTGGAACCGAGTCAAGTCAGACCGCGACGGCATCCCGGATTGGGACGCCGTCTCCAGCGACTCCCACACTAATTGTTTCCGGATCGCACGGCATCTGGCAACCATTCGTGGCTAACCAGACGAAGGACGCGCGGGACCGCCGGGATCGTCTGTCCCGTCATCGTCACACTTCGCACGACGATTTCGGCATCGGATTCAAGTTCCCGGCAAAGCCTGCGGATCACATCATCGCCTGACGCGCTTCCATCAGCCGTGTAGGCAATGATGATCCGCGCCTCAAGGGTGCGCGCCACGGACTGGGAGTCGGCCACGGTTAACCCGAATCCAGTTCCAACAGGCAACACAACGATGTCGGCTGGGCTCATGTCTCCGAGGTCGGCTGGACGGGGCATAGCCGTCGTCGGCCCGATGAAGCAGATCCTGAGGCCATCGCATACCACGACATATGCCGTCTGGCGTGCCAGACGGTCCTGCCCCGGAGGGCCAATCCGGACCCCGAACACGGGAATGCCACGCAATTCATATTCACCGGGGCCGTCCAGGACGGGGATCGTGGCAGCCGGCGAGCCAGCGGGAAGTTGCGCGAGTGATCGCGCGCTCAAAACGACCGTCGCACGATCTGCAACTTCAACGATGTCATGAACGGCGGTATCAAACCACCAAGTGAGCCCACTCGCGCGAAGTCGGAACCGGGCGTTGCCGTACCAAGTGATTTCCATGCCGTCTCAGAATTGCCTCGTCTCAAGCGGTTGCGTCACGGGAACCATGGCCCCTAGGTAACGCATGACTCTACCGCAATCTGGAGTGCGCCATCCCTGCAGCCTACACGGTGCCCACCGATTGCAGGGAGGAGATCACGCACCTGGGATGCTTGCGAAACAGTGTCACCCGCCAAGTCACCCATTCCATCCCAAGGCAGCAAGGGCGGAACTCGCGGCCTCAAACTCGTTCCAGGTGATCGTGGACTTCCTTCCGTCAACAGCCCCGATGATCGAAGTCTCGTGTCCCTTGCCCGCCAAAAGTACGACGTCCCCCGGACGAGCGATCTCGGTTGCGAAGTGGATTGCCTCATGGCGATCAGGAACGATGTAATGGCCCGAACCCTCGATCGACCCCGCGTGGATGGCACCATCGGCAATTTCCCGAAGGATGGCCAGACGGTCCTCGAACCGGGGATCCTCATCTGTAAGCACGACTACATCTCCGAGGGTCGCGGCAACCGTCCCCATCGCAGGACGCTTCAAACGATCTCTCTCTCCGGCACACCCGAACACCACAATCACCCGTCCCTTCGTCCGGGCGCGCACGGTTCGCAGAGCCTGCTCAAGACTGTCCGGCGTATGCGCGAAATCTACGACCACGTCGAACGGCTGACCCCGGTCTACCCGTTCCATCCTTCCCGGAACTCGAGCCACCGTAGCAATGCCCTCCAACGCCTGGGCGAACGGGACCCCGACGGAACATGACGCCGCCACCGCAGCCAACGCATTCAGGGCATTGAAGTGTCCGGGAAGCGCGACCTCCAAGGTTCCGGACCCCCACGGACTCACGATTTGGGTGGTTGTCCCCCATCCGTGGTCCCGGGTCGCATCCCCAAGAACCATTGGCGTGCCAGCGGCGCCTTGAAGTCCGAACGTGATCACGCCGGACCCTACGTGAGCGGCACGATCGGCGAGGAGCGCGGTCGATGGGTCATTCGATTTTAGGATTGTCTGCTTTGCGACGCTTCGCTGTTTCGGCGCGGTCCCACTTGGTGCCAAGCGGTCGATGAGACCGGCCTTGGCCTCCAAGTACGCTTCGAATGTCCCGTGATAGTCCAGATGATCGTGAGTAACGCGGGTCACCACTGCAACGTCGAATTCGCAACCATCAACCCGGCCCTGGTCAATCCCATGCGACGTGGCCTCGATTACTGCGCACGTTCCGCCTGCGGTTACCGTCGCGCCCAGAACAGCCTGAATCTCGGGCGCGCTTGGGGTCGTGGTGTGCGCGGGGTTGGGGGTTATCAGCCGTCCGACACCTGAAGCGACCGTCGTCACAAGGCCTGGAACCATTCCCGCGCGGTCGAGAATGGCATGGGTCATCACTCCGGTGGTCGTCTTGCCGTCGGTGCCAGTGATCCCGATGAGCGCGAGTCTGGATGCCGGAAACCCTTCCACGGCAGCGGACATCCAGGCGAGCGCTCGTGCCGTTGACGGCACCGTGATCACGACTACCGTTTCCGGGGCTGGAACCACGCGTTCCGCCACAACAACGGACACGCCTCGCGAAATTGCATCAGCAACGAAATCGTGACCGTCCCGTGCATAACCCCGATGATTGACCGCCACAAAGACAGCCCCCGGTCCGGCATCACGCGAGTCGGTAACGATTCTACGGACATGAGCCCCATTAATG
>DDYL01000080.1:11071-11884 GCA_002347925.1 Chloroflexi bacterium UBA2235
ATACGTCGAAGCGCGACTGGTCAGGAGCCCCGGACGTCAGCCGGGCACGACAACCGCGCGGCCCGTCCGTTCGCCACGGAACTTCCGGAGGACGCTGAAAGCACGGGGAACTGCCTCCAACCACAAACTGTTCAGTGCCGGGTTTACCACGTAATCGAGAGCTCCGACCCAATTGACATGCCTTGCGCCAAACCCGGCCTTGAAGTAAGCCACCCCCTTGAGTGGGTCTGTCTCATCGCCCATGATGTCGGGCGCGCCCCACATGTCGTAGGCGGTGCAGCCTGAATCTCTGGCACTGCGTATGGCTTCCCATTGCAAGCGGTACATCGCATGGGTTTCAAGGCCGAGTTGGGAGGTGGCGCCCCAGAGGTACCACGCGCGGCTGCCATGAGAAAGCACCACGGCCCCTGCAAGCAGCTCGCCGTCTCTCTCCGCCAACCAAAGTGAAGCGCGTCCCGACGGTTGCAGGAAGCCCAGTCCCTTGGCGTAGTAGGTGTCGGGGCGCACAATAAACCCGTCCCTTTTGGCTGTTTCCCGGTAGATGTCCATGAACCGTGTGACGTCGCTGGTGCCCGCAGACAGCCGCACCGTTACTCCGTCGCGCTCGGCCTTGCGGATGTACCGGCGCCAGGTGGCCTTCATCCGTGAAAGCAGGACGTCGTCGGATCCGTCGGTGTCGACAATCATCGTGCTTGAGTACTGCACCTGTTGTCTGGAAGGCTTGAATCCCACTTCCCGCATTGTTCGTCGAATATCACTCCGCCTAGCCTCGATGTCGGGATCGATCTTGACAAAGATGCACCGGGTGTCCTT
>DDYL01000092.1:0-2592 GCA_002347925.1 Chloroflexi bacterium UBA2235
GGCCACCCCCGTCCCCACCAACCCGTTTCACTACTTCGAAACCAAATTCCGACCAAGATCTCTCGTGACAGCCGAACCCCTTCCGATGACGTCTGCACCCTCCCCGCGCGTCGTCGATCCCTGGATACCGGCCATCATCGTGGCCGGGTTCATCCTGCGTCTCATCCGGATTTCCGGCCTCGGTGATCTCGAATTCGACGAGATCGTTAGCCTCCGGTACGCCGTCCTTGCGCCAGCAGCCCTGATCAGCCAGCTTGCCGGTGCCCTCTTCGAACACCCTCCCGGCTACTACCTCGCGTTAGGTGCGTGGGTACGCCTTGCGGAAGCAGGCGGCATCGGAACCACCGATGGTGTCGTCCTCCGCAGCCTCTCGGTCGTCATTGGCACCCTCACCATCCCGGTCGCCTGGGGCGTCGCGCGGGACCTCTACGACCCGCGTATCGCCCGTTGGGCGGCTATCGCCATTGCAATCGCGCCTCTTCCGGTCTTCTACAGCCGCGAGGCACGCATGTATGCCCTCGCCACGGCCGTCACGCTTGCCTCCACGTGGATTGTCCTGCGCACCGCTTCATCCATGGACACCGCCGATTCCCGGTGGACGCGGGTCCAATGGGTTGGCTACACACTCCTGACCATTGGTGGTGCGACCATTCACTACAGCGGCCTTCTTGCCCTCGCCGGCCACCTCGCCGGAGCACTCTGGATCCGTCATGACCGACCTCGCCTCTGGCGTGGTGTCGCCGCGACTGGTGCCGTTCTCGCCGTCGCGATCATCCCTTGGCTGGCCATCGCCACCGGCATGCGTGCCACGATCGGGTTCCCATTCAGTGATGTCAGCGTGGCCTCGGACCCACGTGCACCACTTGCCACATGGCCCGCTGCCATCCTCACCGCCCTCGGTGACATGACCGGCGGTCCCGAAACGCCCGCATGGCGAGGCTGGCCGGGCGCCATCGGTCTTGTCACCCTCGCGGTCATCGGCGCACCAACGGTCCGGGCTGTCCGGCGACTGTGGATTGGATCGGCAATTGCCGGAGCAACCGTCCTCCTGGTAGCACTGGCCCTCGCCAAACCAGTTCAGGGACGCTACCTGAGTGGCCTGGCACCACTCGTCATCATCAGCGCCGTCGCGGGCATGGTGCGCCTCTTCGCCCATTCAGACGTGACGCGACGCGCACTGCAGACAGGGATGTCAAGGTGGTCAGGGCGCTGGCTTGGTGCGTGCCTGGGCGCCAGCGTTGCCCTCGCCGTGGTGCCGTTCTGGATCACCTACTACGGGGGTGACTACCAGCGGGCCGACTATCGCAGCCTCACCCGTCGGATAAGTGCCCTCGAACAGCCCGGTGATGCCGTCCTCCTGACCGGTCCCTGGCAGGCCTGGTACTACGACTACACCTACGACGGTGGCCTGTGGCACACCGTCCTGCCATCGACCGTCCCACCACCGATCGATCCCGCAACCATCGGTCCGCGCCTCACCCAACTCGCCTCCGAGAACCGCCGTCTCTGGTTCCTCCAGGCCGGCCTTGGGCAAGCCGACCCGGAACACCGGGTCGAGGCATGGTTGAACCACCACGCGTGGCCCGTCCTGCGCGAAACCTCCCAGAACGCCGTCCTCACCCTCTTCGAGACCAGTTCACCCAAGGAAACCATCCCGATCAATCCGGCAGCGTTCCGCACACCATCCGGTGCGACCATCACGCTTGCGAGTGGTTCAATGGATGCCGATCAGATCCATGGCGGCAATGCCGTGCGGATGTCACTGACCTTTGAGGCATCATCAGCGGTCACAACCGACACCGCAATCTCGATCCGTCTCATCGGACCGGATGGCACCCGCCTCTCATCAGATTCCCCGGTGCAAGCCACGACACCCGATGGCCAGGGTCCCGGCACCTCGGCGTGGATACCGGGCACGCCGATCACGATCCGTCGCGCCGTGTGGGTGCCACCGGGTACTCCCGTGAACCGGTACCAAGTCCGGATTGTCCTCTACGATCCCGCAACCCTTGCCCCACTCCCGATTTCCACGCCAGACACCGTGTCACCCAACCCCGGTCAGGAGGCGGTCATCGGCACGGCCCTGGTCACCTTGGCCCTCGCCAGCACTCCGTACCCGTCACGTGCGATCGTCCCGGAGACCGTCCCGCAAACCACCTTCTGGTCGGCGTCCGATTGGTCCCGGCCAGAGGCACCCGATGACCCGCACCCGGTCATCACCCTCGCTGTCGCTGATGCACCTCGCCTCGGATTGCGTTCTTCAAGCCTCACGCTCGTCTGGGGGACCCCTCCGGCCCGGGTCGGACCGATCCCTCTCCTGCGCGACCCGGCATGGGCCGCGCCCATCCCTATCGAGCCTGGTCACCGGTTCCGGATCAGCCTGCGTGATGCCCGAGACCTCGACTGGGTCACCCAGGATCAGGTGCCCGGACACGAACGGTTCGGCCTCGACGCCTGGCGGACCGGCGAATGGCAGACAGATCGCATCTCCATGGAGACCGCGAACCTGCCGCCGGGAACGTACCGCGTGATCGTGTCAATCACCGACCATCTGGGACGCCCCCTGCGTCCCGGCACCACCACGCACCCCAG
>DDYL01000092.1:2670-3029 GCA_002347925.1 Chloroflexi bacterium UBA2235
TTCCGTCAACGGGTCACTACCCGCATTATCGGCCTCTTCCCAAGCGAATCGCATGTCAACCAAGGGGCGATGGGACGGGGGCAGGTCGCTACACTGGCCGGTAATCTCCCGTGAACGCCTCCCGAACGCCATCCTCCCAATCATTGCCCATCACCAATGGGACATGGCCGTCATTCGCGAGCAACCTCCTGTCCACAGGCATCGTCGCCACTCCCGTGGCAGTCCTGTTCACCATTGCCCTGCACGGGCGGACCACCATCACTGGCCTGTCCCTCAAATGGGCTGTCACGTTCACCCTGATTGCCATTGCAACCGCTGCGTGGTCCATCCTCGCACGCACATGGATACGCCACGGCACC